>NZ_JANGBZ010000040.1:0-27214 GCF_024462915.1 Clostridium sp. DFI.5.61 | reverse complement strand
GGGGGCGCCCCCCCCGCCCCCCCCCCCCCCTTTTGTCGTCTCAGGTCAGCCATTTTCCGGCCCCTGGGATCAGCCGCAGGAGCCAGGCCATGGGCAGGGACAGGGCCAGCAGCACCAGGGCCAGCAGGGGAACAAAGAACACCGGCTCCAAGGCGGTGACCGTCAGCCCCAGCCACCGGAAAAGCAGCATCCACAGCTGGTGGATCAGATAGGCGCCGAAGACATAGCTGCCCAGGGCATGGACCGCCCGGCGGCGGGACCGCTCCTCACTGATCCCCAGCACATAGCGGAACAGAGCGCACAGCGCCGCCGCCGTCAGGGCCACCCCGGGGGCGGTGTCGCTGTACCACAGCTCCCGCCCGCCGCCCAGCAGCGCGTCGCCACCCAGAGTCAGGACCAGCCCCAGGATTCCCAGCAGGTAGAGCAGAAACTCCGGCACCCGCCCGATGGTATAGTGGCGCAGATACCACCCCGCCACATAATAGCCCGCATACCCCAGCACCAGATGGACCTGGAGCCTCTCCAGCAGGGCACCCACCACCCCCTCCGGGTGGAAGGCCGTCCAGGCCGGCAGCAGGCTGGCAAAGAGGAAGCACAGGAGGAGAAAATACAGCACCTCCCCCCGGCTGGCCGCGGCGGTGAACCGGCGCAGCACCGGGTGTACCAGATACAGGCCGAGCAGCGGGTAGAGGACCCGCAGGTGGAAATAGACATCCCCCAGGGCGGCGGACCGCAGGGCACCCAGGATGCCGGACCAGCTCACCGCCCCGCCGCCCAGCAGGTGGGCCGCCAGGGCGTACGCCGCACCCCAGAAGAGCAGCAGGCAGAAGGCCGGCAGGACCAGCCCCGCCAGCGCCCCGGTGAGGGATGGCTTTCCCTCCTCCAGGGCAGCCATCCCCCAGGACATGAACAGGGCCGGCACCGCCCAGCAGGTGAGTCCCTCGTAGATGACGAGCACCTGCCGCGCCCCGGCGGAGACCGCCTCCCCATGGCCCTCTCGGGCCAGGAGCAGCAGGATGGCGGCAAAGACGGTGAAGGTCAGGAAAAAGCCAGACCAGCCGGCGTTTCGCTCTCCCCGGGCCATTTATTTCTTCTCCGGCACGATCTCGATCCAATAGCCGTCCGGGTCGGCAATGAAGTAGATGCCCATGCCCGGGTTTTCAAAGCAGACGCAGCCCATCTCCTTGTGCTTAGCATAAAAGTCGTCGTACTGGTCGGTGACGAAAGCCAGGTGGAACTCGCACTCTCCCAGGTCGTAGGGCTTGTCCCGGTCCTTCAGCCAGGTCAGCTCCAGCTGGAACTCCGTCAGGCCGTCCCCCAGGTAGACCAATTTGAACGAGCCGTCGGAGGCCTCCTTCTCCCGCACCGGCTCCAGGCCCAGTGCCTCCTTGTAGAAGGCCAGGCTCTTGTCCAGATCCAGGACGTTGAAATTGAAGTGGTTGAATTTGATCATGTTCATTCGCTCCTTTCCGGTCGGGACGACCGGTGTCTTTTTATCATTATATCGGGCACAAGCCGATTTTTCAACGGAAAAGTGTCCAAAGACAGGCAAGACCTCTGTTTTGTCCCCTTGCGGGGCGGGGCAAATCGTGGTATGATAGTTTATATTTTATTCCCCGGGTATTAAGGAGGAATTTCCGTGTCATCGGACCATATATGGCCCATCCTGTTTTTTGTCAGCCTGGCCGGCAACCTGATCCTGCTGTTCTACCGCCCTCTGCTGAGGCTGCTTCGCAGGGGGGAGGAGGTCTCGGAGGACGAGATCATGGCCATGGTGGAGGAGGGCGAGGAGTCCGGCGCCATCGAGCGCAACGAGAAGGAACTGATCGAGAACGTCTTCGAGTTCAACAACACCACAGCGGAGGATGTGATGATCCACCGCACCGATATGGTGACCCTCTCCCTGGATGACGATGAGGAGACCATTCTCTCCGCCATTCGGGAGTCCGGTCTGTCCCGCTTCCCGGTCTATCAGGGAAACGTAGACGACATCGTGGGCATCCTCTCCACCCGCCAGTATCTGCTCAACTTCCATGTGGAACGTCCCCAGGAGCTGCGGGCGTTGCTGCGCCCGGCCTACTTCGTGCCGGAGACGGTGCGGGCTGACGTGCTCTTCCGTGACATGCAGAGCAAAAAGATCCACATGGCCGTGGTGGTGGATGAGTATGGCGGGACCAGCGGACTGGTGACCCTGGAGGACCTGCTGGAGGAGCTGGTGGGCAACATCTATGACGAGTTTGACCCCCAGGCCGAGCAGGAGATCATCCAGCTGGAGGAGAACCTGTGGCGGGTCTCCGGCTCCGCTGACCTGGAGGAGCTGGCCGAGGCCATGGACTTCCAGCTGCCCGAGGACGAGGACCGGGACTATGACACCCTGGGCGGGCTGGTCTTTGCCCAGCTGGCGGTCATCCCGGAGGACGGGAGCCGCCCCGTGGTGGAGGCCCTGGGCCTGCGCATCCGGGTGGAGGAGCTGTGCGACCGCCGGGTGGAGTGGGCCCTGGTGGAAAAGCAGGCGCCCGCTGCTGCCGCCTGCGAATAGAGACGCGCTTCAGGACTGCCGCGGCCTTGCCTGCGGCGGTCCTGTTTTTTCCGCCCCGGGCGGGCAGATCAGAGAGAAAGGAACTTCACCCATGACAAAGGCGATCTTTTTCGATGTAGACGGCACGCTGGTCAGCTTCAAGACCCATCAGATCTCCCCAGCCGTCCGCCAGGCCCTCCAGGCCCTGCGGGAGCGGGGGATCAAGCTGTTCCTGTCCACTGGGCGGCACCTCGCCATGCTGGATCCGGTGCGACAGGTCTTTGACTTCGACGGCTATGTGACCCTCAGCGGCCAGTACTGCACGGCCCAGGGACAGGTGCTGCGGAGCACTCCCATGCCCCCTGAGGCGGTGGAGGAGCTGGTGGCCGCCGCCCGGACCGACGCCTTCTCCTGCATCTTCCTGGAGGGAGAGGAGATCTATATCAACTGCATCAACGAGATGACCCGGCAGTTCATCCGGGATCTGTCCATCCCTATGCCCCTCCAGCGCCCTGCGGACTACGCCCGGGGCCGGGAGGTCTATCAGGCGGTGACCTTCCTGACCCAGGAGCGGGAGCATCTGCTGCTGGACCGGGCCCCTCACCTGAAGACCACCCGGTGGCACCCCAATTTCCTGGACGTAATCCCGCCCAGCGGGGGCAAGGACCGGGGGATGGACGCGCTTCTGGACTACTTCCGCATCCCGGTGGAGGACGCTATGGCTTTCGGAGACGGGGAAAACGACCTGTCCATGCTGCTCCACGCGGGCATCGGGGTGGCCATGGGGAGCGCCCACGAGGAGATGAAGCGGCAGGTGGACTGGGTCACCGGAACAGCAGACGAGGACGGCGTGGTCCAGGCGCTGGCCCATTTCGGCCTGATTTGAGGGCGGCGAGAGATTGTACTGGAACTTTCGACAAAAAAGGTGTACAATAAAACTGAAAAATCGGCATATAAAAAGGAGGACACTGGTATGAAGCTGAGTTTCTTCGGCGCGGCCCACGCTGTCACGGGGAGCTGCCACTGTCTGGAAGTCAACGGCAGGAAGATCCTCATCGACTGCGGCTTGCAGCAGGGCCGGGACGAGCACGACGACAACGCCCTGGACTTCGCCCCCGGCCAGATCGATTACTGCCTGGTCACCCACGCCCACATCGACCACTCCGGCCGGCTGCCACTGCTGGTCAAGGAGGGGTTCCAGGGGCAGATCATCACCACCCGTCTCACCGCCCAGCTCCTGTCCATCATGCTGCGGGACTCGGCCCATATCCAGGAGAGCGACGCCCAGTGGCAGAACCAGAAGGGCAAGCGGGCCGGCCGTGACGCAGTGGAGCCTCTCTACACTGTGGCTGACGCGGAGGCCGCCCTCCAGCAGCTCTATCCCGTGGAGTACGGCCAGGTGCTGGATCTGTGCGAGGGAGTCCGGGTCCGCTTCACCGATGCGGGCCACCTGCTGGGCTCCTCTGAGGTGGAGCTGTGGCTCACCGAGGGGGATGTGGAGCGGAAGATCGTCTTCTCCGGCGACCTGGGCAACATCGACCAGCCCATTATCCGCGACCCTTCCTTTGTGGAGGATGCGGACTATGTGGTCATGGAGTCCACCTATGGCGACCGGAACCATGAGCCGCCGGAGAGCTACACCGAGTCTCTGGCCCAGCTCATCGACGAGGTGTTCGCCAAGGGTGGGAACATCGTGATCCCCTCCTTCGCGGTGGGCCGCACCCAGGAGCTGCTCTACTTCCTCCGGGAGATCAAGGACCGTGGGCTGGTGAAGAGCGCCCCCAACTTCACCGTGTGCGTGGACAGCCCGCTGGCTGCGGAGGCCACCCGGGTGTACTCCGGCGACCTCCACGGCTATCTGGACGAGGAGGCCATTGCGGTGCTCCAGGGGGGGGACGACCTGTTCACCTTCCCCGGCCTGACCCTGACCCAGTCCACGGAGGAGTCCAAGGCACTGAATATGGACCCGTCCCCCAAGATCATCATCTCCGCCTCCGGCATGTGCGACGCCGGCCGCATCCGTCACCACCTGAAGCATAACCTGTGGCGGCCGGAGTGCGCGGTGGTCTTCGTGGGCTATCAGGCGGAGGGGTCCCTGGGCCGCCGCCTGCTGGAGGGCGCCAAGACGGTGAAGCTGTTCGGCGAGGAAATCGCCGTCCGGGCCCGTATCGTCAACTTCAAGGGGCTCAGCTCCCACGCGGACCGGGATCACCTGCTGGAGTGGGTGGGCCACATCGCGCCGGCGCCCCGGCAGGTCTTTGTGGTCCACGGAGACGCGCCGGTCACCGAGCTGTTTGCTGAGGACCTGAACCAGCGGGGCATCCCCGCCCACGCACCTCTGTACCAGGAGGTCTACGACCTGGCTGCGGACCGGATGCTGGCCAAGGGCGTGGTGCTGGAGGGCAAGCGGACCACTGGCGGCGCCTCCGCCCCTTCGGCGGCCTATGTCCGCCTGGTGGACGTGACCAAACAGCTCCAGGATATGGTGGGCCGCAGCCGCGGCCGGGCCAACAAGGACCTGGGACGGCTGGCCGACCAGCTGAAGGCCATCATGGAGAAATGGGATGCTTGATCTGCCCCCGGGCAGGAGAGAGGAGCGTATATGAAGATCGACCGAAAAGGCCTGAAGGCGCAGGCCAAGCAGGCCATCCGTGCGGCGGCCCCCGTGTTCTGGCTGGTTACCCTGGTGTATCTGCTGCTGACCGAAGGATTGAGCACTGTGGTAGGCTGGCTCGCCCCCACCTTCCAGCCTGCGGACCTGCTTTGGGGCGGAACTGTGGGATGGCTCAGCTTGTTTATCTCCATCCTGCTGACCCTCTATCTGTGGGTGATGGACTTTGGCTATCGCCTGTGGGCCCTCCGCGTCACCCGCAGCCAGCAGGCGGGGTATGGGACGCTGCTGGAGGGTTTCGGCATCGCAGGGCGGGTCATTGCCATGAACCTGCTGATCCTGCTGTTCACCTTCCTGTGGTCCCTGCTTCTGATCTTTGTGACCACCATCCTGGCTTTTTTTGTCCTTGATTCCCTGTTTCTGCAACTGCTGGTGATGGCAGGAATCTATGCGGCAGTCTTTGCCATCATGCTCCGCTATGCCATGGCCCCCTACCTGCTGGCCGACTACCCGGACGACGGCGCGGGGGCTGCGGTCCGCCGCAGCGTGGAGATGATGCGGGGGCGCAAGTGGGAGCTGTTCAAGCTGTATGTTTCCTTCCTGGGCTGGGAACTGCTGGGCGTCCTGCTCACCCTGCTGGCCTATCTGCCCTTCCTCCCCGGTATCCTGGCCCAGGTCAACTCGGTCGCGCAGTTCTACTCCGTCCTGTCCAGTCTCATCCCGGCCGCTGGTCTGGCCCTCCTGATCAATCTGCCCCTCACCCTGTGGCTGACCCCCTACCGCACGGCGGCGGAGGCCCTGTTTTACCGCTCCATCCTGGAGGGACGGCCGGCCGCCCCGGAGACGGAGGCGCAGAGCTGATGTCCGCCGGAATGTGGGCACAGCGCAGCCGATAAATGGATATGAGAGCGGCGCCTGGCCGGGCGCCGCTCTCTTTCGACAAAACCGCGGGCACGGTTCGTCATTTTTTGAGCAAAATGTGAATTTTCCCGGATCTACTGGACATTTTCCCGGGACACGAGTATGATATTGTCACTATGTACGCGCCCTCGGGCGCCCATCCATCGGCACAGAGGGCCGCGCCCCTGTGCAGGGAGGTAATCCATGGCCAGTTCCATGTTCGGCGGGATACACCCCGCTTCCCGAAAAGAAAATACCCGGCGCAAGCCGCTGATGCTGCTGGAGCACCCCCCGGCCCAGGTGGCCCTGCCTCTGGCTTTTCACGGAGGTCCCTCCTCCCTCCCCCTGGTCAAAGCTGGGGAACGGGTGTATGCGGGACAGCCTATCGCCCGTCCGGAGGGCGAGGACGGGGCGGTGCTCCACGCCAGCGTCTCCGGACGGGTGGAGGCCATCCGGGAGCTGCCCCACCCCTGGGGCGGCCGCGCCCCCGCCATCGTCATCGCCAACGATGGGGACAATACGCCCTGGCCAGAGCGGCCTGAGGGCATCAAGCTCAGCCAGGCGTCCCAGGAGGAGCTGATGGTCCGGATAGAAGCCGCCGGCATCGTGGATATGGGCAGTGATCCCCTCCCCGCCCAGGTGAAGATCCTCCGGGCCCGGGGCCGGGTGGACACCCTGATCGTCAACGCCGCTGAGTGTGAGCCCTATATCACTGCCGACCTGCGCCTGCTCCAGGAGCGGGGGGAGCCCATTCTGAAGGGGACCCGCGCTCTTGCCAAGGTGCTGGGTGTGGACCGGGTGGTGCTGGCGGCGGAGAGCGACATGCTCACCGCCGTGGAGGCGCTGGAGCGCCGCATCAGCCGCAAGCGGAGCCGGGTGGAGCTGAAGACCATCCGCACCCGCTACCCCATGGGGGCGGAGAAACAGATCGTCCAGTCGGTCACCCGCCGGGAGGTCCCGCCGGGAGGCCGGGCGGAGGACGTACGCTGTGTGGTCTTCAACGTCTCGGCAGCCTTTGCGGTGGGCGAGGCACTGAACAAAGGCCTCCCCCTGACCCACCGGGCCGTGACGGTGACGGGGGGCGCGGTAGCCCGGCCCCGCAACCTGTGGGTCCCCCTGGGCACGCCGCTGAAGGAGCTGGTCTCCTCCGCCGGCGGCTTCCGGGAGGAGCCGGGCCTGATCCTGGTGGGCGGCCCCATGACAGGGGTGACCCAGAAGAGCCTGGAGGCCCCGGTACTGCCCAACACCAACGGCCTTCTGTGTCTGGCCCCCTGGGAGCAGCCCCGGGAACAGGCTCCCACCGTCTGTATTCGGTGTGGGCAATGCGTCTCCGTCTGCCCCATGCACCTCTCCCCCATCTTTGTGGTCCGGGCCCTGAAGGAAAACGCGGCGGAGCGCCTGCGCTCCCTCCATCCGCAGGACTGCATGGACTGCGGATGCTGCACCTATATCTGTCCGGCCCATATCCCTCTGGCCGACCTGGTGCGCCAGGCGGCTGGTCAGGTGCGGGAACTGGAGAAAGGGGGGGACCTCCATGGCTGATCTCCGCACCTCTGTCCCGCCTCAGCTGGCACAGGCCACCAGCACTACCTCCATCATGCTGGATGTGATCGTGGCCCTGATCCCCGCCCTGGGCATGTCCGTCTATCTCTTCGGTCCCAGAGTGCTGGCTCTCACCCTGATCTCGGTGGGCGCCTGCGTCCTGTCGGAGTATCTCTACCGGCGGCTGACCCACCAGTCCAACACCCTGCGGGATTGCTCTGCCTGTGTCACCGGCCTGCTGCTGGCCATGTGTCTGCCGGCGGCCTCCCCCTACTGGGTCCCCCTGCTGGGGGGTGTCTTTGCCATCGTGGTGGTGAAACAGTTCTACGGCGGGCTGGGCAAAAACTTCATGAACCCGGCTCTGGCTGGGCGGATGCTGCTGTCCACCTTCCCCTTCTTGATGACCACCTGGGTGGACGCGCTGGACTATCTCCCCGTTTGGGGTGAGATGGACGCCGTCACCTCCCCCACCCCCATGGCCGCCCTGCACAGCGGCAGACTGCCCGAGCTGGACATGGGGCAGATGCTGCTGGGCCAGCACGGCGGATCCATCGGGGAGGTATCTATCTTTATGCTGCTGCTGGGCGGCCTGTACCTGATCATGCGCAGGGTCATCTCCCCACGCATCCCGGCGGCCTTTCTGGGGACCGTGGCCGTCCTCACCTTCCTCTTCCCCCGGGATGGCACCTCCCTGGAGTGGATGACGGCCCAGCTGTGCAGCGGCGGGCTTGTGCTTGGGGCTTTCTTTATGGCGACCGACTACACCACCTCCCCTGTCACCCCCCGGGGACAGGTACTATACGGGGTGGGCTGCGGCCTCCTCACTGTACTGCTCCGGTACTATGGCTCCTACCCCGACGGGGTGGGCTGGGCTATCCTGACCATGAACTGCCTGGTGTGGCTCATGGACCGGGCGGGGATGCCCCGCCGGTTCGGGGTGGAGCGCTTCACCGCCGTGCGGGAGGGGCTCCGCGCCGCAGGGGAGAGCCTGTCTGAGATCAAATTTGTCAATCCGGGCCGCCCCTCCTCCCTGTCCTGGGGGACCATGCCCGGCGAGCGCTATCTGGACCAGCTCCGGCCCCAGGCCAAGGCCGCCGGCATCCTGCTGGCGGTGGTGATGGTCACCGGTCTGGGGATCTACTCCACCTACTGGCTCACCAGCCTGGACACCCAGCGCTCTGAGCTGCGGGCGGAGGAGGCCCTGCTGGCCCAGGTGATGCCGGGGGCTGAGATCAGCACTGAGACCCCTTACCGCGCCCCAAATGCCCTGAGCATCACGGCAGGGTACCGGGAAAATGAGCTGCTGGGGTACTGTGTGGAGGTCCAGACCCATGGCTTCAGCGGCCCCATCACCATGGTGGTGGGCGTGGACCTGAACGGCCAGGTCACCGGTGTGGCGGTGACGGACCACAGTGAGTCCACAGGGATGGGGACCATGGCCATGGAGAATGCCCAGCTGCGAAAGTATGTGGGCATGTCAGGCACCATCCGGACCTCTGGTGCCAACTCGGTGGATGTGGTAACCGGGGCTACCGCGACCTCTGAAGCTATCACGGCCGGGGTCAACCAGGCTCTGGCCATCGTGGCCAACCTGGAGACCGACGGCTCCGTCCAATATGTGGACAGCGACGTGTAGCGGGAAAGAAAGGAGCGGATCGGATGGATTCCGTACAACTGGCAGGGGTGGCACTGGCCGCCCTGCTGTCTGAAAATTTCATCCTGGTCAACTGCCTGGGCATCGGCACCCAGGTGGAGGCCTTCCACAGCACCACAGCAGCCCGCCGCACCGGCCTGAGCCTGACCCTGGCCATGGTGGTCACCGTATTTTTTACCTGGTGTGCGGACTTTCTGGTGCTCCGGCATTTTGGGTGGGTGTATCTGCGCACCCTGGTCTTCTCCCTCATTGCCCTCCTCACTGTCTTCCTGCTGCGAAAGGCAGCCCGTCTCTGGCCGGAGCTCTCCCATCGAATCGACGCCGACCTGGCCTCGGTATCCACCAACTGTGCGGTGCTGGGTGCGGCCTATCTGGCCGCCCAGCGCAGCTACACCCTGTCCCAGGCCCTCACCTTCGCCCTGTGCGGCGGCCTGGGCGTCCTGGTGGTCCTGATGAGCTACGCCGGCCTGCGGGAGGAGATCAGCCTCACCAGCTGCCCCCGGCCCTTCCGCGGCCCGGCCATCGAGATGGTAACTGCCGGCCTGATGGCCCTGGCCCTGGTTGGCTTCTACGGGCTGCACCTGTCCTGATCCGTAAGGCAAGCAAAAGACCGGCCCCGGACATCATCAGATGTCCGGGGCCGGTCTTTTGCTTCTCCCTTATTTCAGCTCAAAGGAGGCACACTCGGTCTCCCGACAATTGCAGGGGGAGGCGTCGGTGCAGCCCACCTTGATCTGGCTCAGGGAGCAGTAGTTCTGGGGATTGTGATAGGCGCAGCTGTTGACAGTACACTGAATATTGGAATTGCAGCTCTTTTTGTTATCCATCTGAAAGACCTCCTTTTGTGGACGGTCCTAGTATAAGCTGCCGCGGCAGTTTTATGTGTGGTCCGGGCCGGAATCTTCTTCATCGGCCTGCACCGGCTCTTCAGGCAGCACCTTGGGGATGAAACGGCGGGCAAACCTGCCCCGGCCACGGTTTTTCACATAAAAATACCCAATGATGGAGAATACAAAGGCGCCGATGAAATTGACGAACAGATCCTTCATGGTATCCAGCAGACCTATGTCCAGATAGCCGCCCAGCCCCAGAGGGATCTCCTTCCCGCCTGCCACCACGATCACGTCTGTGATGCCCCGGATGGCGGTGATCTTGTTGCCGCCGGTGGGGTCCAGCATGACGGTGCTAATGTCGTGGACAATGGTGTCCTTCTGCATGTCCAGCAGGAAAAAGCTGTCCATGATACACTCAAAAAATTCCCACAAAACACCGATGGTCATGGAGAAGCAGAAGGCCACGATGGCCATGAACACCGGGGAGAGGGACAGGGAAAACCGCTCGTTGCGGTTGAACAGGTCCACCAGTGAGAAGCCGATGGCCGCGCAGAGGAAGCCGTTGAGCGTATGGAGCATGGTGTCCCAGCCATGGAAATAGGTATAGTAAGCCTGGATCTCTCCCAGGATCTCCGCAGAGAAGATGAAGAGCAGGATGATGATCTCCAGCGTGTCGGGCAGATCGATGCGGACCCGCCGCTCGATGACGGTGGGCAGGGTGAACAGTACCAGCGTCAGGATGCACAGGAACACGTTTTCAAAGTTCCCGTTGAGAAATTGGGCCACCATGGTCAGGATGACCAGGACTCGAAGAATGATGTAGATGGTGACCACCGTTTTTTTCCCCTTCAGCTCTTCCCGCAGCTCACGCCGCATCCGGGCAGTTTTGCCGGGATCTTTTGGTCGCATCTATATCTCCCCTTTTATATTATATATTGTTATAGTATAGCGGTTTCCGGAACAAAAGTCAAGGAAACCGGGGCGGCGCCCGGTGGCTGTCCCTCTCTGTCTTGGTCTCCCGGAACAGAGAGCGAAAGTCAGAATCATGAAAAAAGGGTGGCAATCCCGCTATCTTATGGTATGATAGAGGCAGAATGATCAGAGCCGGCCCCCAGGGCCGGTCTGAGGGGAGGCCGATCCCATGCCCGCATTTTCCCCCCGGATACGGGGCCACATCGACGAGGCGCTGACCTTTCTCAAATGGGTCCTGTACGCCTGCAACATCGGGCTCATCGTGGGCGCTGTTGCGGTGGCGTTTCATTACGGAATCGACTGGGCGGCTCAGTTCCGGGCGCACCAGCCCTGGGTCATTCTTTTCCTTCCCCTGGGAGGCGTGGTCATCGTCCTGCTCTACCGCTGGAGCGGGATGGAGCGGGACCGGGGCACCAATCTGGTGCTGACGGCGGTCCGGGAGGCCGAGCCCATCCGTCTGCGCACCGCCCCCCTCATCTTCCTGTCCACCATCCTGACCCACCTGGTAGGCGGGTCGGCTGGCCGGGAGGGGGCCGCCCTCCAGCTGGGGGGCTCCATCGGGGCCTGGGTGGGCAGAAAGATCCACCTGGATGAGAAGGACCGCAGGATCATGGTCATGTGCGGCATGTCCGCCGCCTTCTCCGGGCTGTTCGGCACCCCCATCACCGCCGCCATCTTCGCCATGGAGGTGGTGAGCGTGGGAGTGATGTACTACGCCGCCATCGTCCCCTGTGTCGTCTCCTCTTTGGTCTCGGTCCAGCTGGCCCGCTTCTTCGGCCTTCATATAGGAACAGGCTATCTCATCGGAAATGTGGCTGTCCTGGGTCCCTGGTCCATGGCCCAGGTGTGCGTGATGGGGGTGCTGTGCGCTCTGCTCTCCATCCTGTTCTGCAAAGTGATGCATGCGGCCCCCAAGCTCTATGCCAAATACTTCCCCAATCCCCTGGTCCGGGCGGCTGTTGGCGGCGCCCTGGTGCTGCTGCTGACCCTGCTGGTGGGGGAACAGACCTACAACGGCGCTGGGGATGCTGTCATCCGCCGGATGCTGGCGGGCGAGACCATCTCGGAGGCGTTCCTGCTCAAGCTGGTCTTTACCGCCCTCACTCTGGGGGCCGGCTTCCGCGGCGGCGAGATCGTGCCAGTGCTCTTCACTGGTGCCGCCTTTGGCACGGTGGTCGGACCGCTGCTGGGCCTGTCCCAGTCCTTCGGCGGGGCGCTTGGGATGACGGCGGTATTCTGCGGCGCTACCAACTGCCCCATCACCTCCATCCTCCTGGCCTATGAACTATTTACCAGCCGGGGCCTGCCTCTTTACGCCCTGTGCTGTGCCATCTCCTACATGCTCTCCGGGTACTACGGCCTTTACAGCGAGCAGAAGATCATCTACTCCAAATTCAAGGCCACCTGGGTGGACCGAAAGGCGGAGTAGTTCCCCCTGTCCACGGCGCCGTTCTTCTGCTCCACGCTCAGCAGCGGAATGGTGGGCCTGGGTGCTCTGTCTATGGGCCGCAGTTTCTTCAGCGACCTCCATGTGACGGAACTGTAAAACAGTCCTATTCAAGCTCTTATTTTATCAAGCGGAGACATCCCGGCAGAATTTCCGGGACGTCTCCGTTTTTTCTTCATAAAATGAAAAAAATATTTTTCCCCTTGCAAATTTAATATATTTTTTCATTTTCTCCATTATTGCACTTTCTCCTTTGTTTTCTCTGTACTTTTTTCCTTTCATGTAAGAACGCATAACCTTTTCCCTCTCTTTTCTTTTTTTGCCTTTCTTCCGGGTTTATTTTTGGTCAAAACATTCAATTTCTGCGGCACCCTTCTCTATTCTCTTGCCTGTTGTGCTGTCCACCCCCTTCATCTCTTTCCTTGTTCATATGTTCCCTCCGTTTACTCAATCGTCAAAATATCGAGTATTCGATATTTTCGATTTGAAGTATTGACTTTTCAACATTTCATGTTATCATAGGTCTAACCAAAGAAACTGCAAAAAAGGATGGTATTTCGACATGGAGCTTCCCGCCGCCTTTTCCCAGCGGATCAAGTCCACTCCTCTTACCGCAAAGGAAGCCTTGGTGGCGGAATACATCCTGAACAATTTTCTCTCCGTATGCTATGTGTCCACCAGTGAACTGGCCCGCATCTTGGGCGTCAGCGACGCCACGGTCTCCCGTACCAGCAAAGTGCTGGGCTACCGCTCCTTTCTGGACCTTCAGAAGGAGATACAATCCTTTGTCTCTCAGAAAGCGGATTATGCACAGCGTGGCTTCTTCCCTCCCATTGAGCGTCTTCATACCCATCAGAGCCTGGATGCCAAGGAGAATATCGTAGCACAGTTTTCCACCCTTACCTACAAGAACCTACAGAGCGTTTTGGAAAAAAACTCCGAAGAATCCATCCATGCGGCGGCGGATCTGCTTTGCTCCTGCCGCATCAAATATATTGCCGGGCGCCGGCCCACCGCACCTATTGCTGAGAAATTCAGCTTTTTGATGCGCATGGTTGTCCCCGGTGTCGTATCGGCCACAGGGAGCGTCACCTTTGAACAGCTGCTGGACATCTCCCCAGAGGACTGCCTGTTCGTCATCAATTTCAATCCCTACGGTGAGGAAGTCCGGCGCTGGATTGATCTTGCCCACAGCCGCGGGGCGAAAATCATCCTGCTCACTGATAAGCCCTCCACTCCCTTCTCCGATTTTACTGATGTGCTGCTGTTGGCGGACATATACAGCGTCAGCTTTTTCAACTCCAATGTATCCGCCACTTTTCTTCTGGAGCTTCTTGTCTCTCTGGTCGCAGACCAGATGGACGAGACCGCCACCAAGCGCCTGGATCTTTTGAACCCTTACTTCGAGCGGAACAAGCGCTGATCTTCTCTTATGGGATCTCCCCTCGCACCGAGGGTGGTCTGAATATGCTTACCCCACTAAAAAAGGAGGAACGCCAACATGAAAAAAGCACTCTCTCTTGCCCTTGCACTGGCGCTCTGCATGGGGCTGTTCAGCGGCTGCGGCACTGAAACCGGCTCCAACAGCACCAGCCAGCCCGCGCAAAGCAGCGGGGAAACTGTTAAGACGGTGACGTGGGCCAGCACCAGCGACATCACCGGCCTGGACCCCAGAAACGGCAACTCCACCATCACCGCCAGCATTCTGGCCTCCCTTTACAGCACCCTGGTCAAGACGGACCCCCAGGGGCAGATCGTGTGCGACGCTGCTGAGAGCTATGAGCAGGTGGATGACACTACCTGGCACTTCACTCTGCGGCAGGACGTGTACTTTACCAATGGCACCCAGATGACTGCTGACGATGTGGCCTACACCATCAACAGCCTGCGTGACTCGGAGAAGCACTACGCTCTGTCCGGCGATTTCTCCTTCATGCAGGTGGAGGTACTGGGCGACTTCGAGTTCAACATCATCACTGACTACGCTTTCCCCTCTCTCCCCCTGCGCTTGAACTATATCAAGATCGTCCCCAGTGCCTATGTGGAGGAAGTGGGAGACGAGGGCTTTGCCGCCGCCCCCATCGGCTCCGGCCCCTTCAAGTTCGTCTCCTGGGAGAAGGACCAGAAGGTGGTGCTGGAGAAGAATCCCGACTACTATGGCGAGGTGCCCCAGATCGATCAGCTGGTCTTCCGGGTCATCCCCGAGGCCGCCGACCGGGTAGCCGCTCTTCAGGCCGGCGAGGTGGACATCATCTGCAATATCCCCACCACCCAGGCCGAGTATCTGGAGAGCCTTGACGGCATCTCTGTGGTGGGCCAGCCCTCCACCCGTGTGGTCTGGCTGCAGTTCAACCTGGTAGGCGGCCCCACCCCCCTGGACGATGTGCGGGTGCGTCAGGCCATCAACTATGCGGTGGACCGGGACGCGCTGATCGCCGGCGTGCTGGACGGCTACGCCGTCAAGGTCGCCTCCATCTCCACCCCCGAGTACGAGGGCTATGATCCCAATGTGCAGGGCTACACCTACGATGTGGAGAAGGCCAAGCAGCTGATGGCCGACGCCGGCTATGCCGACGGCTTTGACATCGAGTGCTCCGTCTCTCCCGGCCTGCTCAACAGCACCGACGTGGTCCAGGCCATCGCCTCCCAGCTGGCTCAGATCGGCATCAACGTCACCATCAAGCAGGAGGACTCCGCCACGCAGCGGGACGAGATCGGCGCGGGCACTGTGGCCCCCCTGTTCCTCCAGGGTCTGGGCGGCCCCTACTGCGATATCAACCTGATCGCCTCCATTGGCTTTACTGAGGGTGCCCGGTACTGCACCTGGGTCTCCCCCGAGTTTATGGATCTGGCCTCCCAGGCCGCCTCTGAGATGGACGCTGAGAAGCGCGTGGCGCTTTACAGCCAGATGCAGCAGATGATGGTGGACGAGGCCCCCGCCCTGTGGCTGTATCAGCAGGACACCCTGTATGCCTACAACTCCAAGAAGGTCCAGAATTGGACTGCCCGCACCGACGAAGTCGTCCTCATGGACGGCGTCTCCGTGGCCGGCTGAGCGATTTGCTCCCTTAACTGAATATCCGCAGCTGGTGCGGTATTTCAATGGCAGAGAAACAGGCGGCGCACCCGTGATCTGGAACGGGTGCGCCGTTTCTCACTATCCTGGCTCGCTATGAAAGGTTGAAAAGCATGGGGAAATACTTACTCAAGCGGCTCGGGCAGTCCATCATCGCGATCTTGGGCATTACCGTAGTCGTATTTTTTATCCTGCACCTCACCGGGAACCCGGTGGAGCTGATGGTCTCCCCCACCACCTCCAAAGAGGAAATGGAGATCCTCAGTGAAGAGATGGGCTTCAATGACCCCCTGCCCGTCCAATATGTCCGCTTTCTGAAGGGGGCGCTGGTGGGGGATTTCGGCACCTCCTACTACTACAATGAACCGGCCATGTCCGTGGTGCTGGAGCGGGCGCCTGCCACCCTGACGCTGGCCTGTGCGGCCCTGCTCATCTCCGTGGTACTGGGCATCCCGGCAGGCATTGTGGCGGCTGTGAAGCGCAACAGCGTCTCCGATGCCGTAATCCGGGTGCTGGCCCTGCTGGGCCAATGCATGCCCGCCTTCTGGCTGGGCATCATGCTCATCATGCTCTTTGCTGTGAAGCTGGGCTGGATGCCCACTGGCGGCGCAGAGGATGGCCTGCGTTCCCTGATCCTGCCCGCCTTCACGCTGGGGGTCTTTTCAGCGGCCACCATCTGCCGGCTCCTGCGCAGCAACCTCATCGAGGTGCTGGGCAAGGAGTATATCGATGTGGCAAAGGCCAAGGGTCTTCCCAAAAGCAAGATCATCGGCAAGCATGCCCTGAAAAACGCGATGAGCTCCATCATCACCATCCTGGGCATGCAGTTCGCCTCTCTGCTGGGCGGCTCGGTCATCACCGAGCAGGTCTTCGCCTGGCCGGGCGTGGGACGTCTGGTCATCCAGAGCATCACCACCAGCGACTTTGCGGTGGTGGAGTGCATCGTCTTTCTGATGGCGGTGATCTTCGTGGTGATCAACTTCATCGTGGACGTGCTGTATTGCGTGATCAATCCCCGCGTCCGGCTGCAATGAGGAGGTAGGATCAGTGAAAAAAGGATTTAAAAGCGCCTGGTCCAGCCTGAAGAACAGCAAGACCGGCATGTTTGGGCTGATCCTGGTGCTTCTCATCATCATCTGTGCCATCTTTGCCCCGCTCCTGGCGCCTTATGACCCGCTGGCTCAGGACGTCATGATCAAGCTGAAGGACCCCATCTGGGGCGCTGACCCTGTGGCCGGCCATCTGCTGGGCACTGACCAGCTGGGCCGCGACATTCTCTCCCGTCTGCTGTACGGCGCCCGCGTCACCCTGATCGTAGCTCTGGCCGGCACCGTGGTAGGCGGCATCGTGGGCGTGGTCCTGGGCAGCCTGGCCGGCTACTACGGCAAATGGGTGGACGCGGTCATCATGCGCCTGGTGGACATCCAGCTCTGCTTCCCCTTCACGCTGCTGGCCCTGTTTATCGCGGCAGTGCTGGGCTCCAGCCTGGGCAATGTCATTTTGATCGCCGGCATCACCAGTTGGGTGCGATACGCCCGCCTGGTCCGCGGCGAGATTCTGGGCATCAAGGAGATGGAGTATATTGAGGCCATACGCGCTGCCGGCGGCACCGATGCCCGCATCATTTTCAAACATATCCTGCCCAATATCATCAGCCCTGTCATCGTTATCGCCACCCTGGAGATGGCCAAGATCGTACTGATCGAGGCCTCCCTCAGCTTCCTGGGCTACGGTGTCCCTATCACCATCCCCACCTGGGGGCGGATGCTCAGCGAAGCCCGTGACAACATTCTCACCGACCCCTGGCAGTGTATCTTCCCCGGTCTGTGCATCACGCTGACCGTGCTGGGCGTCAATCTGCTGGGCGACTGGCTGCGGGATTACCTAGATCCCAAACTGGATGTATAAGGGGGGAGCTCAGTTATGCAGAATGAACCTATGCTTTGCGTACAAGATCTCAGCGTCAGATTCAAGACCAAATACGGCTCCGCCGCTGCGGTGAACCACGTCAGCTTCTCCTTGAAAAAAGGGGAGAAACTGGGTCTGGTGGGGGAGTCCGGCTCGGGCAAAAGTGTCACTTCCAAGAGCATCATACGCCTGCTGCCCACCCCGCCCGCTCAGATCACCGGGAGCATCCGCCTCAACGGGGAAGAGCTGCTCACCAAGACCGAGCGCCAGATGTGCAGGGTCCGGGGCAACCAGATCTCCATGATCTTTCAGGAGCCCATGGTCAGCCTGGACCCCCTGTTTCCCATTGGAGACCAGCTTGGAGAGGTGGTCCGCCTCCACAAGAAGGTCTCCCAAGCCCAGGCCAACGAGATGTCTATCGAGATGCTGCGCACCGTGGGCATCCCCAGCCCGGAGACCCGACTGAAGCAATATCCCTTTGAGCTGTCCGGCGGCATGCGCCAGCGCGTCATGATCGCCATCGCTCTTCTGTGCGACCCGGAGCTGCTCATCGCGGATGAGCCCACCACCGCCCTGGATGTAACTATCCAGGCCCAGATCCTGGACCTGCTCCGGTCCATAAACGAAAAGCTGGGCACCTCCATCATTCTTATCACCCACGACCTGGGCGTCGTGGCCTCTATGGTGGATACTGTGGCAGTGATGTACTGCGGCCACATCGTGGAAAAAGCTGATGTGCGCACCATCTTCCAGCACCCTCTTCACCCCTATACGGAGGGACTGCTCCGCTCCATCCCGCACATGGATGACAGCCAGGGGGACCTGGCCACCATCGAAGGGTCGGTCCCCAGTATCTATCACATGCCGGAGGGCTGTGCCTTTCACAACCGCTGTGCCTGCTGCCGGAAGATCTGCACCCAGAAACAGCCTCCCCTCCTGACCCTGGATGGGGAACACACCGTCCAGTGCTGGAAATATACGCCCCAGTGGGACGAGGAAGGGGGGAGCGATCATGTCTGAACGCCCGATCCTGCTCCAGGCCGACCACCTGAAAAAATGGTTTCCGGTACGCAAAGGGGTCTTCTCCAAGGCCGCCCAGTACGTCAAAGCCGTAGACGACGTCTCCCTGGTCATTCGGGAGGGGGAGACCCTGGGCATCGTCGGGGAGTCCGGCTGCGGGAAATCTACCCTGGCCCGCACCATGATGCGGCTCATCGAGCCCACCGAGGGCACGGTCCTTTTTCAGGGTCAGGATCTGACCAGTGCCGACAAGGAGAGCCTGCGCCGGATGCGCCGGGATATCCAGATCATCTTTCAAGATCCCTATGCCTCCCTCAATCCCCGCCAGCGGGTCTCCGATATCCTCGCTGAGCCTTTTCTGATCCACAAGCTGGGCAGCCGGGAGGCCGCCATGAAGCGCGCGGAGGAGCTGCTGGATCTGGTGGGACTGTCCCAGGACAGCATGCGGAAATTCCCCCATGAGTTTTCCGGCGGCCAGCGCCAGCGGCTTTGTATTGCCCGCGCCCTGTCCGTCAGTCCCAAGCTGATCGTCTGTGACGAGTGCGTCTCCGCCCTGGATGTGTCGATCCAGGCCCAGATCATCAACCTGCTCATGCACCTGCAGCAAAAGCTGGGCATCGCGCTGGTCTTCGTCTCCCATGATCTACGTGTGGTACAGCACATCTCCACCCATGTGGCGGTCATGTACCTGGGCAAAGTGGTGGAATATGCGGAGAAGCAGGAGCTCTTTGCCCACCCCACCCACCCCTATACCCAGGCTCTCCTCTCCGCCGTCCCCCTGCCAGACCCCACACGGCAGCCGGAACGCATCATCCTTCAGGGTGACCTGCCCAGCCCCATCGCCGTCCCCAGCGGCTGCCCCTTCCACCCCAGATGCTTTGCCGCCATGGCAGAGTGTGCCTCTGCCGTCCCGGAAGCCAGGGACATCACGCAGAACGGACATATCTGCAGCTGCCTGCTGTGCGGACAGTCTCAGTCTTAAGGAGGTATTTCTGTATGAATTCCCAATATCAGCACGCCTATTGCCAAGTGAGCGGCACGCCCTTCGAGCAGGGCGTCCAGCAGGGGCAGGAGCTCTCTGATGCCATCCGCCGCAACCTGGCTTCCGTCCACCGGAAGCTGGAGCAGGAGAAGGTGGACCTCCAGGCCTATCAGGCCTTTGTGAACCAAAACCTCCGTTTCTTCCAGGAGCAGCGGCCTGAGATGTACGAGGAGCTCCAGGGCATCGCCCAAGGCAGCGGTCTGCCCCTTGACGACATCCTGCTGCTGAACATCCCCGCCTATTTCCTCTGTGAGTCCTTCCGTCACATCACGCAGGAATGCAGCATGCTCTGTGTCCGGGGACAGGCTGCCGCTGACGGATGCACCTACATCATCAAGAACCGGGACATGGGCATGCCCATGGAGCAGGCTCTGGTCCGCCACATCTACCCCGACGGCCAGGAGATCATCGAGGTGGGCGGGGCCGGTATCCTCACCTATCCCGCTGTAGGCATCAACAGCCATGGTCTGGCTGTGACCACCACCGGCTTCTGGACAGAGAAGGACCCCACCCGCATCGACCGGGTGGAGGAGGCCGATATCTTCCTCAATGTGCGGGTCCTCCTCTCCTCCTGCAGGACCGCCGCCCAAGCGGTGGAGTTCTGCCGCACCGCCCCCCGTATGAACGGCCTGAACGTCATTGCCGCCGACCCCACAGAGGCCTATGTCATCGAGATGACCTCCGACGAGATCTATGTGGAAAAGGATGAGGGCAGGGGGGTCCTCTTCCGCACCAACCACGTGGTCAGTGACCAGCTCAGCCATTTCAATCCCCCGGAGGAAAACTACCCCTCCACTCACAAGCGCTATGACCGCATTGCCCAGATGGTGGAAGAGCGCTACGGCTCCCTCCGGTTCCAGGATCTCTACCGCATCATGTCAGACCACACCAACGAGCCGAACTGTATCTGCCGTCATCCCCACGAGGGCGTCCCCGCCACCACCGTTTCCACCACCCTCTGCGTGGTAGAGGACCGCGAGGTGTGGACTACGCTGCAAAATCCCTGTCTGGCCCTGCCCCATGTCCAGATCGGAGAGCCCTCTGCACAGTGAGTCCCCTGTGCCAGGTTCTGGCCCCGGTACGCACCGTCCCTTCTCTTTATTGGTTCCCAATATCAAAAAATGGTCAGCAGAAATTCTGCTGACCATTTTTCTCTTTTCGCTTTTTGATGCTTCAGGCAGGCCGCTCAATCCTCCTGACTGATCCCGTCCAGCACCATATGCCCGTCAGAGAGAAGGGCTCCGCCGCAGCCGTCCACCCGCTGGGTGCCGGCAGCGTGGTACTCCCCGTCCACATACATGACGCTGTTGAGCATGGTGCTCATGGCCTGGTCCACCGGGACCCGCACCGGCCGGTGCCCCTTCTGTTCCAGAAGCCGGATGGTGTCCTCTGAGATCCCGAACTCCAGCTCCAGCCCCTGTTCCCGGGTCAGGCAGTTGAGGTAGGGCTGGCGGACCAGCTGCTCCGGCAGCATCCCAAAGTCCACCGCGTTGACGATCCCCTGGAGGGTTCCGGTGATGATCCGGGGACCGCCCGCCGCGCCGATGGCCAGATAGGGCCGTCCGTCCTTGAACACCATGCTGGGGGCCATGGAGGACAGAGGCGTCTTCCCCCCCTGGATGCTGTTGGCGCTCCCATAGGTCAGTCCCTGGCTGGTGAGTGCGCCCGGCTTGGCGCTGAAGTCGGACATGGCGTTGTTGAGCACAAAGCCGCAGCCGTCCACCACGATCCCGCAGCCGAACCAGTCCCGTACAGTCTGGGTCTGGGAGACCGCGTTCCCAAAGCGGTCCATCACTGCAAAGTGAGAGGTGTTTCCTGGGTACTCCTTGGCCTCGATCCCCTCCGCCGGAGCGTATTCCCCCGCCGTCTCCGGTGATGAGAGGGCATACCGCTCCGCCGCGTGGGCCTTGCTGGTCAGCCGCTCCACGTCCACCTGGACGAAGTCGGGATCGCCCAGAGCCACGCTTCGGTCCGCAAAGCCCAGCTTCATGGCCTCCGCGATGGCATGGATGGAGGCGGCGGTGTTGTGTCCCATGGCGGCCAGATCGCTGTGCTCCAGAATGTTCAGCATCTCCACCACGGCGCATCCGCCGCTGGGCGGCGCGAAGGCCGCCACCTCCAGCCCCCGGTAGGTGGTCTTCACCGGGGTACGGTACTTGGGCTGATATCGGCTCAGGTCCTCCAGGGTAAAGCACCCGCCCCGCTGGTTGATCTGCTCCACCATTTTCCGGGCCACCGGCCCGGTGTAAAAAGCGTCCGCCCCCTCCGCCGCCACCAGCTCCAGCAGGCCGGCCAGCTCAGAGTTCACCTGCTTCTCACCGAAGCGGTAGCGGCTCCCGTCCGGCTTCAGATACAGCCGCCGGAACTGGGGTGAAAGATCCAGCTTCCGCCGGACCGAGTCGTCCTCCATGGTGAGCTCTCCGGTATAACTGGTGCCGAAGCCCTCCCGGGCACAGCGGATGGCGGGAGCTGCCGCCTGCGCCAGCGTCAAAGTGCCGTACTCCCGCAGCAGGGTTTCCATGGCTCTCAGCAGCCCCGGAATGGCTACCGACTGGCCCCCCAGGTCCTTCCACTCGTCCTGGACCTCTCCATCCTTGAGGAACAGGTCCTCCCCCGCCTTGGCGGGAGCCACGCCCCGGGCGTCCAGCGCCAAGACCTTCTGATCCCGCTGGGAGTACAGCAGGCTGAAACAGCCGCCCCCGATGCCGGAGTGGTGGGGCTCCACCACAGAGAGGGTCAGAGAGACCGCCACAGCGGCGTCAAAGGCATTCCCTCCGGCCCGCAGCATCTCCAGCCCCGCCCGGGTGGCATAGATATTGTTGCAGCTGACCGCTCCGCAGTCCCCGTGGGCGGAGGGCTTGCTCCACCGCGAGGGCCACATGTACTGCTGCTTCTTTGCTTCACTCATACTTGATCCGCTTCCCTTCCCGGCCGCGCCGGACAGTGTTTTCATCGAGTCTTGTTCGGATTCCATTATTCCTTCGCCAAACCATGCGTCTTTTTACTGGTCGCCAGAGATACCACAACACCCACTGTATAGCTGACCAGCACTGTGGGGTAGACCGCCTCCAGTGTGTCGGTCAGGCCCAGCAGCATCCAGGCCACACCTACCACCATGCCGCTGGCCATGGCCCAGAAGGCCCCCTGCCGGGTGCAGCGCTTCCAGGTCAGGCCCACCAGGATGGCGAAGCTCACCGGGGCGGCGGCCACGTGCTGCAGGGTGAGGAACAGGTTGGTGAGGGCGGCGCTGGGCATGATGACCGCAGGGATCAGAGTCAGGTAGGCAAAGACGAAAGTGATGATCTTGGACAGCTTCAGCAGCTTGGCGTCGTCCACGTTGGGATTGATGTCGTTTTTATAGACATTGGTAATGATGGTGCCTGTGGCCAGCATCATGGTGGCCATGGTAGCCGCGATGATCATGGTGGCAAAGGCAAAAATGATCCCAGCGAAAGCCGGATTGCTGAAGGTCTTGATGGAGTAGGCAAATGCGGTGGCACCGTCGCCCAGGTCCGCACCGGACGCCTTGGCAAAGATGCCGCAGGTGGCGGTGAGCAGGCAGATGGGGGCAGCCAGCACATAGCCCAGGATAGAGCCGGTGCGGGCGGCGGAAGCGCTCTTTGCGGCCAGCAGGGGCTGGAGCACGGACTGCATCACTGCGGTGGACAGGCAGCCGCCCAGGATCCAGGCGATGATGCGCTGGGTGGGCATATTGCCCATGGAGGAGTACTCTGCGGGAAGTTCAGAGAGCATCACGGTGAAGCCGCCGAACTTGGGCAGCGTCATGAGCACGAAGGCAATGAGCAGGATGTAGATGCCGAAGCATACGATGCGCCCCACAGCGGACATGCCCCGCATGCCGGAGAAGCTGGTGTAGATCACGGCGATGGTCAGGCCGATGAGCATGGCCAGCGTGATGTTCAGACCGGGGATGGCGATCTGGATGATGGAAGCCACGGTCTTGAGCTGATAGGGGATGTACAGGAAGCCGTAGACGATCCAGGCGTAGGAGTACAGGCGGCTGGTCTTGGTGTCGAAGCGCTTTTGCAGATAGATGGGCACCGAGTCGCCGGGCATGTTGTTGCGGATCAGCTTGGCGAACAGGGCCAGCGCGATGAAGTAGAAGGAGCCGGCGATGGAGTACCAGGCCCCGGAGATGCCCAGGGTGTAGCCGTTCTGAGCCGCCCCTACCACGGCCATGCCGCCAATCTGCCAGGCGGCAAAGACACAGCCCAGAGTCAGGGGGCCCATGGTCTTGTCACCGCCCGACCACTGGTTGGCACTTTTGATCTTGGTGCCGGACCAGACACCGATCCCCACGATAATGACAAAGGTCACGATCCATGTTGCGATTAACATACGGTTCTCTCTCCCTTTTGTTTATTTGCAGCGGATGCCGGTGCCGCCCCGCCTCCGGATGCGGAACAGATACCGCCCACCGCAGCTGCTCAAACCTGCCTGTGCCCTCCCTTTGCAACATATTACATTTTTCCTATTTTATTAAATATGTAATATATTACTTGAGCTCTAAAAAAGGAGAGCGCGCAGAACCGCTATTCTGTTCGCTCTCCAATACACTTGTTTTATGGCCTTATCATAAGATATTTTAGGGGCAATGTCAAGAACTTTTTCGAGCTCTGGTTGAAAACATTTTATATGGGATATATTTACATATTCAGACAAGTCAAACGGCCGCATCCTCCCGGGACACGGCCGTCCATGTTTTCTTCCACTATTCCGCCCAGAAACGGCTGACGGTGCGGCGGTAGGAGTTGGTCAGGTGTCGGGCCATGGCCTGCTCTGCCCGCTCGGCGCTCCCTTCCGCGATGGCATCGCAGATGGCCACATGCTCATCAAAGACGATCTTGGCGTCGATGGAGTTGTTATACACCGACTTGACCTCAAACCGGAGATAGTGGTCCAGGAGCAGCTCGCACTCCCGGTAGAGCAGGCGGTTCTGAGTGGCCGCCGCCACTGCCCGGTGGAAGATGTGGTCCAGGCGGTACAGGTGCTGCCCATCCCTGGTGGAGAGCTGGTCCCGGAGGCGGTCCAGGCTCTCCCGCATGGCCTGAAGGTCCCGCTGGGCAGCACGGTTCGCCGCCAGCTTCGCGTTGATGCACTCGATATACATCCGGGTCTCCAGGATGTCCCGGGCGTCCCGGTCAGACACCGGCACCACCTGCACCCCCTTGCCCCGGGAGAAGGAGACATAGCCGTCCTTCTGGAGCTCCAGCAGAGCCTCCCGCACCGGGGTTCGGCTGATGCCCAGCTCCTTGCAGATGTCGTCCTGGGAGTAGATGGCCCCTACCCGAAACCGGTTGAAGAGGATCGCCTCCTTGATCAGGCGGTATGCCTGTTCTTTATAAGAGGGCGTGGCCCCCACATCCTGTCCGCCAAACAGCTCCTCTGCCATAAGCTCTCCTCCCGTCCCATGCCAGCTTTTCCCCATCTTACCATCCCCGGACGCCCGGTGTCAAGCGGAGCTACGTACCTGCTCCCGGGGCAGCGGGGTCTTAGCGGATCAAGGCTCCCCGCGCCGCGGTGGAAGGTGCTGTCCTCCCCTGTGCCACTCCATATGGTACTCTTCCCGGCCGGTGTTCTCCTCCCGCTCCGCGGCCCGGATGGCAAAGCCCTCCCGCTGGTAAAAGCGGACCGCCGGGCTGTTCTCCCGGTACACGTGGAGTGTCAGGCTCTCCCGCCCCTCCTTGGCCCGCTCCAGCAGCGCCCGCCCGATCCCCCTGGACCGGGCGGCACGCCGGACGAAGAGCCCCGCCAGATAGTCGCCGGTCAGTCCCGCAAAGCCCTGGAGCCCCTCCCAGTCCTGATAGACGAACACCTGGGCGGCGGGCAGCGCCGCCCGCACCTCCTCCATATGGTCACACCAATAGCTCTCAGGAAGAAAGCAGTGGGCTTCCAGGTTGGCGTCCAGCCAGATCTGCATCACCTGGTCCAGATCCTCCGGACGGAGAGCCCGGATCATAATGCCGCCCCCCCTCTTACAGCCCGTTGACCACGTTGGTGGGCCGCTCTCCGTTCAAAATATGCCGGGCGTTGGTCCACATGGTCAGATGCGCCTTGGCAAAAGCCCCCCCGGAGCTGCCCCCCAGGTGGGAGCTGTAAACCACCCGATCTCTGACCTCCGGCGGCAGGTCCACCAGAGGGTGGTCGCCGGGGGTGGGTTCCGGGAAAATAGTATCCAGCGCCGCGCCCCGGATGGTCCCGTCTATGAGTGCCTTCCGCAGGGCCTGGTTGTCCACCAGGTCGCCCCGGCCGCAGTTGACCAAGATGGAGTTGGGCTTCATCCGGGCCAGGAAGGCCCCATCCACCATCTCCCGGGTCTCGTCGGTGACCGCGCAGTGGAGCGAGATGATGTCGCACTGGGCGGTCAGCTCCTCCAGAGGCAGATAGGTCACCCCAAAGTCCTCCTCCACCTGAGGCGGACGGCGGTGGCGGGTGTAATAGTATAGCTTGCAGCCGAAGCTGGCCAGCCGCCGGGCGGTGGCCTGGGCGGTGTCTCCAAAGCCCACCAACCCCACCGCACACTGGAACAGGCCGGGGGCGTGGGCGGCGATGGCCTTCTGCTTCATCTGGATCTGCTGCCCCTGGATGACGGCGTTGTGTCCAGGGATGCCGAAGCGCAGAGCCATCAGCATCAGCATGATGGTGTGCTCCGCCACCGATTCCGCGTTGCACCCCTTATTGTTGCACACATAGATCCCCCGCTCCCGGGCGGCCTGGCAGTCGATGCAGTTGTACCCTACACCCTCAGAGTGGATCATCTTCAGCTCTGGAAGCTGGTCCATCACATCGGGACCCACATCCGTGATGGCATCCACAAAAATGATCCTCGCGTCCGCATTTTCCTGGGCCGCCTGGACATAGGTCTGGTCCGGGCGGCGGAACACCAGCTCCACCGGCATCTCATCCGCAAATGGGGGCCGGTACACGTCATAGCGGTCTCTGGGGCCAAAAACTAATATCTTCATGGGGTGCCCTCCTTATTTTAATTGTATGACAATTATACCACCCGGTTTTCGCCAATACAAGGGGAGCCTTTCTGCAAAATATTAGCACTCTTATTTATCGAGTGCTAATATTTACACTTGTGACACATCTGTGTAACAAAAAATTCATAATCCCTCACTATAATAAAGCCAAAGTTCAGAGAGGCCCGGGCCGGAGGATGCTCCGCCCGGGACCGAAAGGAGTTTTGACTTATGTATATGATCCCCTACACCCGCCGCAGCAACAGCAGCATGATGGATCTGTTTGACGAGTTGGAGCGCAGCATGTTCGGCGAGAGCGGCCGCCGCACGCCGGTCTTCAGCACTGATATCCGGGACGAGGGCGCCCACTACCTGCTCCAGGCCGACCTGCCCGGCTTCCGCAAGGAGGACATCGATCTGGATGTAAAGGACGGCGTGCTCACCATCTCTGCCAAGCACCAGGCCGATGACCGCACCGCCGCCGACAACTACATCTGCCGGGAGCGCCGCACCGGCAGCTTCTCCCGGTCCTTCACCCTGGACGGCATCCAGGAGGACGCCATCCGGGCCTCCTATCAGGACGGGGTGCTGGAGCTCATTCTGCCCAAGCGGCAGGAGGTCCTTCCCCAGTGCCACAAGATCCAGATCCAGTGAGGTCTCCCCAGCCGCGGGGGGGGGGGGGGGGGGGGGGGGGGGGGGGCGGGG
>NZ_JANGBZ010000004.1:0-148280 GCF_024462915.1 Clostridium sp. DFI.5.61 | reverse complement strand
GGAGCACGGCATTTATACGATGGGGGACATCGCGCGCTGCTCTCTCGGCGGCCCGAGTGACCTGCACAATGAGGACCTGCTCTATAAGTTGTTCGGGATCAATGCGGAGCTGCTGATCGATCACGCTTGGGGGTGGGAGCCCTGCACGATATCAGACATCAAAGCCTATCGGCCGGAATCCAACAGCATTGGATCAGGTCAGGTCCTCCAATGCCCATACAGTGCTGAGAAAGCCCGCATTGTGATACGTGAGATGGCGGATACGCTGGCCCTGGAGCTGGTGGAAAGGGACTTGCAACAGATCAGCTGACCCTGACCGCGGGATATGATATTGAGAACATCCGAGATCCGGTACGCCTCAGTCGGTATCGGGGCAAGATCAAGAGGGACCGATACGGCAGATTTGTGCCGAAGCACAGCCATGGAAAAAATATCGAGAAATACACTTCATCCACACGAAAGATTCAGAATGCCGCCGATCCGCTTTTTCACAGGATTGTGGACACGGGACTACTGTTCCGCCGACTCAATATCACGGCCAACCATGTGATGTCGGAGCGGAAAGTGCCAGAAGTAGATGCCAGTGAGCAGATGGACCTGTTTTCTCCCTTTACCGCCTTGACTGGTTACGATGCGGTCCTGCAGGAGGCGGGGCGGTTAACCACGCTGCAAAAAGAGCTGGATGAAGGTGTCCAGGAGGAACTGGACAAGCAGCTCCGTGTGCTGGCCGGATTGCTGGATCAGCATCCAGCGGTGACGGTGACCTGGTTTCGGCCAGACGGAAAAAAAGAGGGCGGAAATTACTTGATTGCCACCGGGGCGGTCCGCAAAATTGACGCTTATAGAGAGGTCATGATTCTGGAAGGTGGAGAGCAGATTCCCTTCCGTGATCTGTTGTCGTTGTCGGGAGAGTGTCTTCCAGATAATGAATGAGAGATGGTGGGAGAAGCGAAACAATCTCGGATGGAGAAACCAAAAGAGCCGATGCAGATGAACTGCACCAGTATGTCCTAAGTGTGGGAAGAAACTTTGACCATTGGGTCTTACAGAAAAAACGGCTGCCCGGGATTCCGGCCAGCCGTTTGTGTTTTCAAGGGGACCAGGGCATTATTACTTAGTTACTCCGCCTGATTTTTGATGTCTTTAAATTTTTCTAAAAGATTTTTGAGCCGACCGGGCAAGGGAAGACCAATCTTGCAGACATTTTCAAAAATGCTGATGCCTTCATTTGACAGATAAAAAAGCGTTGTTACAGATCGAAGAACATCCGTGGATTCTACAAGATACTGATCCGCCACATGTGCGACTGAGATCATCAAGAAAATTGCCACTTTTTTCGCAATTCCTTTCGCACCAATATTGCTGGACAGCTTTTTGGTTTGAATTGCAACACAGACACCTGTAATATAATCTAAAATAACGAAGATTACCAAAGCGTATAAGAGCCCGTCCAGTTCCCCCAGGAAAAATGAAATGATTTTCCCGAGAGAGTTTAAAATAATGTTTAACATACAAAAGATCCTTTCATTTATTTGCTTGCCCATATTTTTTTCTGGCAAACTATAAGGAGATACCTCCGAGTAAAATGTAAATCCTGATTTTTAACAAAACCGTTGCATTTTGGTGTGGTGTATCGTATTACTATATAGAAAACTATTTGGCCTGTCTGATATTTTTGAAAGGAGCCGTCTATGAAACAAAAACTTGGATTTCTGTGTGCTGTGCTGCTCTTGTCCTGCCTCTTGGCAGCCCCCTCCTTTGCGGAGGATGCGGAAGAGGAGGTCCCTGTGGGGACCCGGCTGGGCAGCGTCTATACCACCGACATCGTTACCTATATAGACGGGGCCCCCATTGCCTCCTACAACATCGGCGGGACCACCGTTGTCTCGGTGAGCGATCTGGCCGGATACGGCTTTCAGGTGGAGTGGGACCCGGAGACCCGGTGGGTAACGGTCACGTCGGCCCAGCGGCCGGAGCGCATGCCGGAGCCTGACATCACCCGGGAGGTCCCCGGAACGGTCCGGGGCAGCTACTATGCCACTGACATCAGGGTGCTCTTCAATGGCAATGAGCTGGAGCATGTCTATAACATTGGCGGGTGGATGATGATCCCTCTGTCCGAGGTGGGGAAGGTCGAAATGCATGGATTCATCTTGGGTAATCCCAACTTTCTAATCGGATATTCTCGCTCCCTCTGCCGCACAGAGTGGGACGGGGAGACCAGGACGGTCCGTTTCTCCAGCCTGCATCCCGGCGATCCCCTGGAGGTGAACGGGCTCTCCTGCACAGTCAAGACGATCCTCCCTGCCTTCGGGACATGGTCTGCCGGAATTGTCCAATATCAACTCCCCTCCCAGGTCCCGGGGGAAGACCCGGTGGCCCACTGGGACGCATCGGCGTGCTCCTGCGATTTCGGGGAACTCACCTCTATGAGTGCGGTCCAGGACATAGTTCTGGACTATCGGCTTTCTGTGGAAGCGGGAGGGCTCGTCTTGCGGGAACCTGCTTTGGATGTGTATTTCCTCAGTCAAATCGTGCAGGGGGGGGGACGGGTATTTCAGCGAGAAGGGGACCACCTGACCCTGAGAAAGCACATCATGCCGCAGAAGGATATGTATCCCGGCTGTGCGCTGGCCTATCTCTCTGTCCCTCTGCGCCTGGTGCGGAATGGACAGGTATTCCAGACGGAACTGGGCGGAGTGCCCCTGTTTGACTTGGAGAGGCCGGACCTCTGCCTGAATGTGAGTGAGCTGCTGGAGATGATCCAATGATCTCGAAGGGGTCTGTTGCAAGATGCAATTTTTAGACCCACGCAGAAAATTGATGCATAAAAAAGTTGCTGAGAACCGCCTGAATGACGGTTCTCAGCAACTTTTTCTTTGGACCAATTTTTCGAAATTCCATTTTGCAACAGGCACTTTTTACTTGAGTTTACAATTCAGATTTTCAATTCTCTTTCTGTATGTGTAGCCCGGTAGCCGGAGGATTCACGGGTGGACACCGTAATCCTTCGTTAAGTCCAAGGTGCTGCTAGGCCACAAATAACATACAGAAAGGAATTTTAAAAATGGCAACTGTAAGCGCAAAAATGCTATCTCCGTCAGGGAGCAATCTTTCTACCTCTAAAACGATTGACACTGAGAAACGGACACGCCTTACTGTTACGAGAAATAGCAACCCCTGGATTTATTCCAATTATCCAGAAGCCATCGGAAAAAATGGGAAGGGCCTTGCTCTGGCTGAAAATGGATATTTTTTAAACCAACAGACTATCTCTGGCACGGCGGAAGTCTTTTACTCCCACACAAATTACACTGGAAAGAGACTTTATGTGGGCATACAGGCGTATAATAGCTCTTCTAAGTCCGTTACCGTGACATGCCAAAATTATGGTGACAGCAGTGGATGGTACAAATCAATTAATGCGGTCAAAAACTTTTTCTCTTCGAAAAAGACCTCCGTTACCATTGCTTCAGGCAAGGCGGCATGGATCGCGACTTCTCAGGCGATACCCGCAGATTCTTCGACCCCGTTTACCGGGATGTGTCGGTTTGAAACCAGCGGAAGTGTCGTAGTAACCGTATATGCATACCAATCTACTAGCGCTGTGGATGGTAATGCAGTGGCGTTCCCCTATGGCTTGTCGTACAGTGCCGATAAATCCATCAATCATACCTATCCCGCCGTTTATAGTGGGAAAGGAACAGGCTATTATCTGACATTTACTCATGGGACAAAATATGTATCTGATTTGCTGTCTCGGCCGTATATCTATACCTCTAATGCTCAGGGTGGATATGGAAACAGCAATGAGATGATTCCTATCAAGATGATTCAGGGTGGGTTAACGGCTGACCCCAATTCCTCCAATGACGATTTAAACAATCTGGGGAACTGGTGTGCGCACAACTATAATACGATCACATTCAAAAATAATACCAGTAAGACATATACCATCCACGGGTATGTAGGATCTGCTGGTACTTGTCAGGTAATGAATCTTGGCGGGAATGTACAGGCAGCTAATTTACTTGATGGCTTAAAGACCTGGCGGTGGTGTGAGATTACACTTGCGCCAAATGACACTTGTTCCTTTGACTGGCAGCACATTGTTGCCTCCTATGGCGTTGGTGCCTCTAGTCATGAGTGGAGTGTGGATTAAGCATACTAAAATTAGAGAGCAGTCATTCCGAAGGGTGATCACATATGTGGTCACCCTTTTTATAGGTCATTATCCCCTCACGTTTTATTATATTCTGCAAAGCACCTGGAAAAAGGTTTACTTTCTTTCTGTTCAAATGGTCTTTTATATTTGTAACCGGATTATTCGGGACAACGTGTTTGGACACCGCGTTGTCTCGTTACGTCCAATTTAGTGATCCGGCTCACAAATTTTGTAAGGAGGAACTAATATGGCATCCATTGATACTCTCATTAGTGTTGCGGAAGAATGTGTGGGCATGAATCTGAAAGAATGTGTCAAGCATTTTGACACGAGCGATCCCGGTGTAGATTGGTGTGCATGGTTTGTGCGCCAGTGTGGAGCCAAGGCTGATATGAATTTTGGTAGCTCCAATACTGCCTCTAAACTTTGGGGCCTCAACGGAAACTTTGCGTTTGTTGGGAGCAACTTCCCAAAGGAGGGGGATTTGGCTTTTATTGATCCGAAAGGAAATGATAATATCACACACATTGGGATCATCTCCGAAATCACGGATGATCAGATTATTACTGTTGAAGGGAATATGAGCGGAGATACTATCTACGACAGTATTGTCAAGAATGGAAAGTATGATTTGAAAGGATACAGCAGTGCCTTTGGCCACATCGTCTGGTACGGAAGCAACAGCTGACGCAGTCGGAGGATGTTGTGGTAAGGACCAATACCTAGACAACACAAACTTTTTCGCAGTGTTCACTATATAGACAGTCTGTAGACGGATAAATTCTTAGTAAACAACTGCAAAATGAGGGCGGCACCTCTCTATTCAGAGATGCCGCCCTTTATTTTCCTAGTTTTTCGTATAACAAGACTGGCGGCTTGAGGATAAGTCAGTTGTTTTGTTGACCCCATAAAATAAAGGCATACGGAAGGAGTATGAGTCTGAAAAGAACGAATAAGAGATCTGGCCCGCGCGGCAAGTGATATGCTTATAAAAATAGGGGCTGGTAATGAAACTCTGATCCATTACCAGTCCCGTGCCTTTTTGCTTTTTAAAGATATGTGTTCATAAATATGGAGTGTCAGTTCAGAAGAAGGTGAATGTGCTCAGAGATCTTGGACCATAAACAGCGTTATAGAAATGAGCTCCGAAGGCTCCGTCGCTGATTTCGTAAAACAGCACGGGCAGAGTCATTTCTGTGTCTCGATAGATCGCTGCTGTTTGGTCCTCAACACGAATCGCAATGATTTGATACTTCCCGTTGATTCCCAGGGCACAGTCCTGTCCATCGGAAACCATTCGGTAAACCGATGGATATTTCATAGATTTTATGGTACTGCCAGTAAAATCCCGTTCTTCTAAATACTCGATAGAGTTGATATCTGTACGTCTCAGAGAACACAAAAAGGTGGATTCTAGCAGGCAATAGTCAAAAATCTGTTCGCCTTCAGCACTGGGAAGGAAGCTGCAATCGGACTGCGTATCACCGAGCAGAAGACCTCTGACCCCATCCAGTTCAAGAAATATCATAAACTGGTTGCCGTTGGTTTTCAAATTTCCCAGGAATCCAAGGCCATCATCTGTAAAAGCGTATTCAAAGTTGGATCTCAATTTTCCACCAGGCAAAATTGTGCTGATTCCCAGTGTGCCGTTCTCCAAATTGGTATAGCTGTACACGATTTTGCCCGAGTCCATCGTAAGCAGAGAAGGAATGTTAAAATCAACTGCATAGCATTTCCCATGATCAATCAGCGCGTCAGGAGCTTCCGATTGATTTGAATGATAATAGATAGAATAATCAGATTCGATGGAATCAGATATTGTGATAGTGGAGTATGAATAGCCATCATCAAAAAGAGCCCCGCTTGTACAGTAGACCGCAGATGGGAGTAGGATTTCTGAAACAAGAGTCATATTCGGATATTCCAGGAGAACTAATTTCTCGCTCATGTATGTAAATCCGACCTCGCGGGTGAGCTCAATTTCAAAAGCGTCATAATTTACACTGAGAAATATGTAGTCCTCGTTCATGTCCAGTATCTCGACCCTCTGGTCCTCTGATACATCTAAGCTCTCATACAGGCCCAGTGCAGACGCATGAGTCAGAGGTTCGTTCTGATTTGTCAGGAATCCCTCCTGGTCCGGCTGCGTGCTCCCCGCGGAACCTGAGCTTTCAGTCGGAGCAGAGGTGCTGGCGGAGCTGTTAGGGGCTTGGCTGTTGGTCCCGCATCCACTCATTATCAACAAGAGCGCAAGGAGTATAAAGAATATGGACTTTTTAATCATAACGTCACCTCTCTAAATGCCAAAGACCTTTCAATGACAAATAGGTATAATTCTCAAATAAAAGCTATTCCAATATTTTTACAGATTTATGTGAGGGGTTAACCAGACTTATCTGGCAGAGGGAGTAGCAACAGGAGAAATTCCTGTTGCTACTCCCAAAAGCAATTTACACTGTGCTGGCATCCAGACGGTTGTAATAGCCGTTGCTCGATTCGACTGCGGTCTCCATTTCTTCGAGGGTATAGGTGTACGTGCCGGAATAAGTGGGATGAGGATCGCAAATTGTGATGGTCTTAAAATCGGTCGATGTGTTGAAGTAATAACCCTTCACAGCAATAAAGTGCCCGCTGCCAGATGTGTAGTTGGGCATTTCTTTCACGTTGAGTGTAAGCGGAAAATCATTTCTGAGGCTCGACCGAACACTAGTTTCCAGGGCAGCGGTGGAAATTGTGACACGCTGGAAACGCCGTGTATCCGAAGTTTTAGAGAGCAGGCTGTTTAACGTATTGCAGATCTGTGCACCGCTAGTTCCGCTGGTCGTGGTCCCAAGCAGGGAAGCCATCTCTTTCTGGGTATAGGTGCCCAGGCCCAGGGTCTTTGCAACCATACAAGCAGTCGCTGGTCCACAGTAATACCCATTTTCCTGGGTGATCACGCTCATAGAAAGATAGTTATTATAGATCGCCCTGGTGAGGTTATCGCGGGCAAGTTGCTGTTCAATCAGCGCGTTACATTCACTGATATGCTCCAGTTCCTCTTGGGTGAGAGGCGGTTCAGTAACTGTATTGCCAATCATACTGATGTTCGTTGCGGATACAGTTCCAAACAAAAAGGTGGCGACCAAAAGTGTGCATAAAACGGGAATGATGCGAGATCTTTTTTTCATGGAAATTTTGCCCCTTTCTAATTTGCGCCGTCAAAGTCTGTGCCTGTTGCCTGTCATTGATTCAGCTTCTTGCTTTAGATACGCTTAGACTTATTGGGATAGATGAGAATGCATGGGTGCCTATTCGGGGCATGGAAAGTACTACGTCATGGGAATCACCCCCAAAAGTATAACAAGTTATTCTTTGGTTTTCCTCTGTCTTATAAGACGGAATTTAATTGAAAAATGCAACGTGATTTTGCGGTGTAACAGCAAAAAATGAAAAAATAGTTAACTATGTTGCACCTAATAAAAATTGACGTTTATCTATAAAGAAGGCTTCCGAAAGATTTTCGGAAGCCTTCTTAAAAATGTTGGGAGGGCAGAATTATAACCATTTCAAGTCTGCGATGTTGCAAATTTTAAAAAAAGCGTCTTTTAGTATGGGAAGGATAAAGCAGCACCATAAAAGATTTTTAAACTGAGGTTTACTTTCTAAGCGGCATTCTCTCTTTCATTTCCAGATTCGTTCTGGGAGTGGGGGATATGCTGATTGAAAGCATTACACTAGCGCAGAGAGATAATGAGGATGACTAACCACGAGCGGCTGACGGAGCAGTATGAAGACGCTCTGTTTGCCCTGTTGATGGATTCAGTGGCCGAGGAGGAGGGCAAGCAGGCACTGGAGCTGAATGAGCGGCTGAAGGCAGATCCGGCGGCGGAGGTGCCGGAGTCCGTGCGGCGGCGCTGTGAGGCGACCATTCGCCGGGAATTTAACCGAAAAAAGGCAAAGAAACTTGGAAAAATGACATGGAAGGTCGTGCGGCGGCTCTCCGTTGCCGTTATGCTGATGGTGGTGCTGCTGACGACCGCGATGGCGGCGTCGGAAGAGTTTCGGCTGAGTGTGCTCAACGCCGTGATCAACACCTATGACCGGTACACCGAGCTCACATTCAGAGGAGAGAGTGGAAACACCCCAGTGGCTCCCTCTGTTGAGGATGAGGAACTGAACGACGATTGTACCTATTATTATGGACTTGGGTTCGAGTGGATTCCAGAAGGGTATGAAATTGGCGATGATGGTTTGTCTAAAGATAATGGCACACGCAGAATTTCGTTCTATGACGACATGGGCCATGTTATTGATGTGGATGTGATCAAGTATTCTAGTGGCGGTATCTACCAGTTTGATTCAGAAGATTCCCAGAAAATAGATGTATCTATTCAAGGGTATTCAGCAGAACTTTATATAAAAGACCCTTCATTTGGATATAGAAGGCTTTTGGTTTGGATAGATCAGGAAAACGATTATGTAATACAGATTACCGCTTCGGGGCCCGCAGATAACGCACCTACTTCAGAAGATATCTTGTTGCTAGCAGAGGGTCTTCACTGGTAAAAGAAAAAGTAGGTTGCATTTTTCCAGATTCTGTGTCTTATATTATGAGCTCAGCTCAGAAATATATTATAGAAAGGAAAGCAAACCAATGAAACATCAACGAAAAATAAAAGCAATCTGTTCCGCTATATTAGCGGTTTGTGTGCTGATTAGTTTATCTATCAGCATCTCAGCTCGATATAGCCACATAGCACTTCTGTATGCAGAGTTGTCAATTAATGAAAATGGCTATGCATCCTGTGGCGCTGAATGTGCTCTAAACGCCAATTCTACAGCCAAAGCGGTGTTGGAGCTTCAGCAGAAAAAGGGCTCCACATGGGAAACAATCAAGGAGTGGAGTGCCAGTGGAAGAAAAATTAGCTTCGATAAGGCCCAGTTCGTTGCCAGCGGCTATGACTACCGGCTAAAAATTTCCGCAGATATCTATGATTCCAATGGAAATTTTGTGGAGGACGGCACTTCCTATTCCACGATTGAAAGGTTCTAAACACGAGAGAGACGGGCCTGGATGCACATACTGGCATCCAGGTCCGTTTTGCTGTTGGGGATCGCCCGCAAGTTCCCGCTCTGGGACAAAGACAATTTTTGAGGGGGCCGCAGCACAATCCGCGGTCAAAAAACAGAAAAATATCGTGGATATGTTGCACTTGGGAAAACTGACCGTCTATAATAATAGAAAGGCTCAATCATTTTCCGTTAAAGGGGTGGGCGGTTGTGAAAAGAATGAAGCAGAAGGGCGGAATATCGGCTGGGACATGGAGGGAATACCTGATACTGGCTGCTGTCATGTTGCCGCTGACATTTTGTGTATCATGCGGCCAGACGGAGTTGCCCCCTGTGAACGACGAGGATAGCAGCGACATCAGCATCGCCCATATCATCGAAGAGGAGCCGGAGGAGAACAGCAGCGAGGTGACAGGGATCGCACTCCCGGTGGAGTCAAGTGCTCTTTTGTACGTGAACCAGCGGCTTGGGTTCACCATCGAGTTCCCGGTGGAATGGGCCGGCCTGATCCAGCTGGAGGAGGAGTACGATCTGCCGCACCAAAATGGAGGGAACTGCATCACGATCTATCACCGGGAGACGCTGGAGAAGGAGGGCCACGGGGCCCTGTTTTACATCGACTGCTATCCCGGTGTGTGGGCGGAGGACGACCGGCCAGTGATGGCCGGGGCGAGCCGGCGGGCACTCCAGACAGAGGACTTCGCGGTCTTTGTCCGTGCCCCCAGCGGGGTAGAGTTCAGTGAGAGCGATGAGGCGCTGGCGGCCCGCTACCAAGCACTGTCCAGTCAAATGGAGTACCTGGCCACCCATATCAAGGAGATCGAATAAGGGGGTGAAGTGCCTGAAAAATGGGTGGGTCTAGAAATGCAGGATAAAGCACGGGTCCAGAACTTAGGTTCTGGGCCCGTGCTTATATCGAAACATTATAGCAGTCATAATCGGTGGTGCTTCAGACTTCCGAGGTACCATTTCTGATAGTGAAAGGGAATATATGAATTAATCAATATTGTACTGTTGCATTTGGATTTAATTCTGCGTTATATATAATAAAAACACATAGAGAGAGGGTGTCTGTATTCATGCTCTGCAAAAGAAAAAAATATTTCCTCATCCGGCGATGCTTCTACCTGGCGCTCTGCATCACATTCGTGATTCTCAATTTTTTCCCCGCGAAATTTGATTCTTTTGCCGCAAACCAGGCGATCACTACTTTTTACGACTCCTATTGTTTGATTGCGCCAAACGGCGACCTCATCACCTGGGGCTGGAATACGAATGGTCTGGTGGGGAATGGAGCCTTGCCTGTCTACCCCTATTGGGCGCGTAAAACACTTTTATCCCATGTAAGCGAGGTATATTCCAATCGAAGGCACTGTTCCCTGGCCCTTGACGATTCTCACACCTTGTGGGGATGGGGCGGATATTTCAGTCTCCTTTTACAAGAGAGACGTGTTCCCTTTGATCGTCCAGTCAGAATTATGGATGGCGTTGAAAACGCCGCTGTCGGCTCCTCTCATATTTCGGTCGTAAAAACCGACGGAACACTCTGGGTATGGGGAGATAACAGCGGAGGCCAGATGGGGGTAGGAAATTGTAGGATCGAGGACAGCGCTTCGTATCCACAGAAATTGATGAAAAATGTACGTGCAACATTTTCCTGGTTTGATACGACATTTGCCATCGATAATAATTATGATCTCTATGTTTGGGGAAACGAGGCTTCGGTCGCCCCCAGCGATGGAGCACTCTATCGCCCCGACTGCATCGCATCACAGATTCAGGACGTTTCCTATGTGGGAGGACTGAAATATCTGCTTCTGACCACCCGTGGGGAGGTCCTTGTACTCGATGCTTTTAAGGCCGCGCAGGAACAGACATACCAAAATGCGATATTGCCGGATGTCTTGGCACAAGATGTCACACAATTTTGTTATCAGGGGTTCTTGACTTCGGATGGGGACCGGTGGATATGTGAGGTCGAGGGCGAAACGATAAAAGTGACATGTGCCGATGACCGAGAAGCCGTACCTTTAGACAGCAATCTCTGGGTCACTCGGTCGGGGCACCTAAGATTCCAGGGGATATGCAGCACTTTTCCCCTTGAAGATGTGTCTCTGAATACCATCGTTCCGATCCTTCGAAATCTATTTTTTATTGCAATATTTTTTGAAATTTGGATGAAAATATTTGTAGGGCGGGGCTAAATTTGCCCCGCCCCATGTGCTGTATTAAGCCTGCCCCACAGAAATCATCTGAGGAATCTTATGCTGAATCGTTGTATGAGCATAAAAATCAGTGCCATACAGTTCAGTAGAAGCGCCACCATCCAGAAGAATGGCTCTTATATAAGAGTTAGATGCGCCGTCCTTCAAACCGAAATAGTCCATAATGATTTGGCGGAAAGAGATCAAATCTGTAGAAGCAACTGGAACCGCAAACAGATATACGTCTTTAGTGTTCGTATTTACTACCATGCCAGATCTGGGAGCGGTCCCCTTGGAATAATCCTCGGTGGTCATCGGTTGATTTCTAAAAAGAGAGAGCCAGTTAGAATTACCCAGGAAAAGGCCCATGCCGCCCTGAGCCCAAGACCCAGATGTCTTCGGCACACGGCTGTCACTGGAGTCCTTAACCCCCTCCGCATAATATACAGACCCATTCTTATAGTAAATCAGACAATCGCCAACCCGATTTTTCTGACCGTATTTATACTGCGACAGGGCACCCAGAGGCTTTCCATCCTGATATGCAATATTGAGAATACAGGAATAAATATCGCTGCCTTCCTTGATTTCTTCATACCAACTTGCGTTCATTCCATAGTATCCAGAGTTTTTGATGGTCTTGCCCTTGGGGTAAGAAGAGCTGGTGAGATTCACAAGCTCAATGTTCGATGCCTTGGTCTTGACGATATATACATCTCGACCGGTGTTGTCATCCATATATCGAATACACGTATGAGACATAAAATTTCTCCTTTCAAATGTTTGATCTAGTGGGCCCCTAGACAACAATAAAGGAGAACATTTTTTCAAAAATGTAAATTCTTCCTTTAACCAGTATGCGGTGGCGTTCAATGATGAATTCATTGATGTATCTGTCGGCAGTACGGAAAAGGCGGATATCAGCTACAAGGGACGAGACAACAACAGCAAGCTGATCGTAACCTAATGGGCCTAGAGAAGAAATAAAAAGTCACTGACATGGGGGCGCATGACTGAATTATGCGCCCCCATACTTTTGAAGAAGAAAATAATTTATTGTTGCATTGGCTTAATCCTGGGGAGCGGAGAGCAGATCCCCGTTCATAATTTGCTGTCGTTGTCGGGGAGTGCTTTTGATGCTGAATGACAGATGATGGATCAGAGGGGAACGACCTCAGATAAAAATAAAAGGAGCCACTGTAGAACGAGATCATTCTGCAACGCTCTTTCCATGTTATAAGCGAAAACCACCGGTCGGTGGTTATGATTTGAATCAAATGAGGAAACTGTTCACAAGTCAGGGGCTAAGTCAAATCCCTGTGGACTGATTCCATAGCTGTCCTCAATGTTTGAATTTTACTGTTCTTGGCCTAGGCCTTGTTTGAAAAATAGGGAGTTTTGTTCTAAAGCGATAAAATAGCAATGGCAGCAAGGCAAACAAATGCCAAGAAAGAGGCGTCCAGCTTGTCGCATCTGGTAGCAATTCTGCAAAACCACTTGATTTTCTGAAAGAAACACTCGACCAGATGCCGCTCCTTATACAGATACCAGTCTAACGGCCAGGGATTGGATACATTGCTTTGGGGCGGGATCACATAATGCATCCCATGCTTTGAGATGTATTCCCAAATGGATCGAGCACCATAAGTCCGGTCTGCCAGCACGTTGCTCCCACGAAGTTCAACGTTTTCCAGCAGTTCCACCGCATGGACACAATCGTTGTCATTTCCGGCTGAAAGGAGGAACTTTACAGGATTTCCCAGACCATCCACGACAGCATGAATCTTTGTATTCAGCCCGCCTCTGGTGCGGCCAACTGCCTTATCTGCCGTTTTTTCCCCCACCATTGGCACTTTCATGTACCTTTATACAGGTAGAGTCCATGCTTAGATTTTCCATGTCTTCATCCCCAGAAAGCGTGTGAAACACTCTTTCCAGTGTGCCGTCATCCCGCCATTTGGCAAATCGGGCATATACTGACTGCCAAGGGCCGTAGGCTTCTGGCAGTTCCCGCCACTGGGCGCCGCTTCGGACGATCCAGAGCATTCCATTCAACATCGTCCGGTTGTCCTTGTGCGGACGTTCTCGCTTTCCTGTTTCTTCTGGTGGCAGCATCTGCTTGATCCGGTCCCATTGTTCTTTTTTTAGTTCATAACGTTTCATGCCCTTAGTTTTACATATTGCGTCCTATTGTGCAACTTTTATTTTTCAAACAAGGCCTAGGCCCGCTTTCCCTTTCCCTGCCTTTAACAGCCAACGCACAAGGGCAAACAATGTGGACGTTGCCCGAAAAAAGACTTTTTCGCAGCTACTTGCGGCAAGCCAAATCACCCAAAGGTGAGCAAAATTACTTCCGCCCTACTGCATACCTTTGTCCCAAACCAGGAAAATTTCCGTCCTGTATACCGCAGGAGATATACTGTTTGTTTTCTACCCATATCGGGCCACTTCTGGGGTCTGGAGCTTTTTTCCCCAGTTACACTCCACCCGTTAATGCGCCAAACGATATAAAACTCCTTAATAGGTCTTGGTAACGGGGAAGAAATCATGTACCAAGATCCGTTAAGGAGTTTAGGGAGGTTTTTAGAGATGTACTGCCGTTAATCGCTTACCGGCTGAATCGGCAACATAATATAGGATGGGTGGTCGGCATCGTGGTAAATGGTCTGGTGCGCCACAATGCCCTCAGCGTCCTCGCCAATAGCGTGCCCAGTGTTCATGTTGCGGTCGTGTTTGGGGAAGTTGCTGCTGGCAATTTCCACGCGGATCTTATGACCCTTTTGGAATACCATACCAGTGCCGCCCATGTTGATTTGATAGCAGTATATGGCACCGGGAATCAGCGGCTTTGCCCGATCCAGACCCTCGCGGAAGCGGCAGCGAATGATGCCTTCGGTAATATTGTAGGTAGAGCCATCTTCTCTTACATCCACCAACTTGGCGGTAAAATCGGTATCCATTGCGCTGGAGGCGGCCCAGAGGTTTACCTCGATGGGGCCAACCACAGTAACGTTCTTTTCCAACACATCGGTGCTGTACACCAGAACATCGTTGCGGCACTCCACCACTTCCTGGCTCTGACGCAAAGAATCGCCCGGAGAAATCACGATGCCGGAGCGGCAGGGAACCGGATCTGCGGGATCGTAATCGTATTTGTCAAAGGCTTTTCCGTCAGTGGGAATCTCCATCTGCAGGCGGCCGTCACCGTCGGCGCTGTTGGCACCCTTTTCGCTGGCAAAGTAATAGGGGGTAAACTTGGTCTGGGGAAGAGGCCAGGTCTCACCATAGTAGTACTTGACCTTCCCCATGGTGTGATAGAAAACAGGGGGCTTTTCCATAATGGGGGTCATGATCCCTTTCAGCCAGTAATCAAACCACTCGATCAGGATGTCCGTCTGGGTGCGCCCATTGTCCCACTCATCGGTCTCGCCGCTCTCGATTCCGGGGTACTTGCGCCACGGGCCGATATAGAGATGGAGGTTATCCTGAACAATACGGGTACCGTGATTCTTCAGCTCATGGTAAGCATCCAGAATATCCTTGGCCAGGTGGTCATACCAGAAGGTAAGCAGCAGCACGGGAACCTTAATATTTCTGATGGGCGCGGGCAGCTTCATATCCGTCCAGTACCAGGGTTCTCCGGCGTGCGACAGCCACTCGTTATAGAAGGGCTGAATGCCTGTCTCCTCCATATGGGCCAGAGGCACGTCCTTCAAGGGCAGCCAGCGGTACTGCTTATCCATATCGGCCTTGATGTCGTCAATCCGCTTCTGGAGGATCTCCCGGGTCTCGGGAGCAAGATCCGGGCGCTTTACCGCACGGTCAGCCTGCTGCAGGTACCAGATAGAGGCGCCGGCTAAATTCATGATGCCGTGGCGGAAGAAGGGAACGTGGTTGGAGGTACCGCAGGGGCAGATGGTGGTCAGATGAGGGGGGCACTCTGAGGCGTACTGGAACTGAACCGACCCCAGATTGGAGGAACCCATGGCCCCGATCTTTCCGGTAGACCACTCCTGACCCGCAATCCATTCGATAAAGTCATAGCCATCGGCGGCGTCATCCCGCCATGGGAAATACTTGCCCTGGGAATTGCCAGTGCCGCGGCAATCCTGAACCGCAACAGCGTATCCCGCGGCCACAAAGCGTTCAGGGTTCTGATATTCCTTTCCATATCTGTGCTGCTGTTCCCAGCGGCTCTTTTCATAGGGGGTTCTGACCGCGATGGTGGGGAAGGGCCCCCCTTCATCGGGCATGTACACATCCACAGCCAGCAAAACCCCATCCCGCGCGGGGGACATGATATCGCGTAAAACTTTCATTATAACACCGAAATAATCGGTTTCCCTCCTTGTTGCAATGTGTCAAAATATAAGTTCCGGGCTGATTACGCCGCGCCGAACTGGGCCAGCGTGCGCTTGATGGTGGGACGATACAGGAAGTAGATGATGATACCCAGCACAGGGAAGCCGGCGAAGCAGAAATACATCATCTCATAGCCCAGATACTGTACCAGGAAGCCGGCAACCGCAGAACCGATGACGCCGGAGAAGTCCAGCAGGAAATAGAAGGTGGAGGTGGCCAGCGCCCGCTCCTCATCCGGAGCCATCTTAACGGCAAGAGACAGGATAGCGGGGAAGAGGCAGCCCTGACCGATCTGATAGACCACCGCAGCCACAATAATGGGGGTCAGGGATGTGGCGCTTCCGATCAGAATGGGGGCCATGGCCATCAAAGCCAGATAGACGGCAATGGTGATCGTTCCGAACCGGTCAGTGATGGCGCCGCCCACCAGACGGGCCCAGATAGAAATCAGGTTGGTGATGGTGAAGAAGATGGCCACATTGGCAATGCCCTTCTCCTCGCCGAACAGCACCAGGAACTCAGCGTTGGCGAAGTATACCAAGCCACCAAAGAGGTTGATCAGGCACACAGGGAATGCACTGAAGCAGATAAAGCGGTCAATGGAGCGCAGCGAGAAGGGAACTTTTTCCTTCTTGGGAGCAGGAGCGGAAGCCCGGGCCTGATCCTCCGGCAGGTTCAGGAAGAAGGTCAGAATCAGGCAGACACCGGTCAGGCCAATGCCGGTGAGGAAGGTCGGCGTGGAGCCGTAGTTATCATAAATGTACATGGAAACAGAAGGAGCAAAGCTGGTGATGATTCGAGGCGCGGCCAGATAAAAACCGTAGGCGGTACCAAGGGCGGCCTTGCTGTTGGCGGAGCCGATAACCGCGGGAATCACGGTGGCAGCAGCGGCATAGGCCAGGCCCTGGAAGCACTTGGCGATGACATAGACCACTACGTTATTGGTGACGATGAACAGCGCAAAGCTGGCCATACGCAAGACCATACAAATCTGCAGCCAGCGCTTGTGATTTACACGGCTCATAGCAAAGCCGGAGAAGGGTCTGGTGGCGGTAGCAGTAAAGTTATAAAGGGAAGATGACAAACCAATGATGACCGCGCTGGCACCCAGGGCGGCGCCAAACACGTTAATGGGAGTTTTAACGGTGGTCGTGGCAAAGTTGTTCAATGCTTCAATCAGCAGCATCAATAAGAATGTCCGGTTACACAGCCCCTTTAGGGATGTCAAAAACGATGTGTTGCTCTTGTTCATGATTCGCCCTCTCTTTCGTGTTGTAAATACAGCGCGCCCATAAACCGAGTGTTGTTCGGTTTTGTGTTATGATCATAGCACCAGCTTTTTTCACTGTCAAGGGGGCTCAATCACATTCTCGCTTTTGCTGGATAAAAAGCGAATAACATTCGCTTTTTAGAATGAATTCTTCGCTTTTATAGACCAGTGTGTTAAAAATCGAATCATTTTCTAACTTTTAAATGACAAAAATGTTATAGAAATTAACATTTATGTTTTGGATTTTATTTTTTGAGGTCAAAAAAATAAAAAATTATTTTTGGCACAATTGACTTTGCATATTATTGTGTTTATAATAAGCGCAAGTATAAGTTTCCGCTTTATGCGTGGAAAAAGAAACTATGCACGGGAAAGGTGGAACGCCAAACATGTACAACATAGCCAAGAAAATCCTGTATAAAGCTATTGCTGTCACCGTTGTGGCGGCAATCTTATTTTTTCTGCAGGCAAATGTGAACTATGCTGACCAGGAAATTCCTGATGCCGCTGAGGAGACAGATCCGCAGGGTCAGTACGGCGGCACGCTGATTTTTACCACCCCCGACGGAGAGAGCGCCACTGTGCTGGGCTATCCCGCTACGGCAAGCAATTCCCTGGCCATTATGATCGCCGCCCCCGCCGTGGAGCAGCTGTTCCGTCTAAACGAGGATGGAGGACTCATTTCCTGGCTGGTGCGCGACTACGAAACCAGCCAGGACGGACTAACATATACATTCCACCTCCAGGAGGGCGTGATGTTTCATGACGGAACGCCCTTTAACGCGGAAGCGGTACGCTGGAACCTGCAATGCTGCATTGACGAGGGGCGAAATGCCTCTGTGACGGATAACATTGCCCACCTCCAGGTGGTGGATGAATATACCATCGAAATCCACCTTTTTGAGCGGGATTTTCAGTTCCTTCACACCCTCAGCGGCAATGTTGGCATGATGGTGTCCCCCACCGCTGTGGAGGAGCACGGAGAGGACTGGGCTGCGGTACACCCGGTAGGAACAGGCCCCTTTATTTTTGAGAGCTGGGAGGTAGACTCCAAGATCGTATATACCAGGAATGATCACTACTGGATTGAGGGGCTCCCTTACCTGGATGGTGTAGAGTACCACATTGTAAAGGACTCCGCTGTGATGGCAGCCGCCTTTGAACAGGGCGAGCTCCATGCCATTGCCCAGGTGACCGACTCCCTGCTGACTTCCCTATCCCAACAGACAGGGTGTGTCAAAACAGTGGGCAAGCAGGCAGCCTATGGCTATATGCTGTGGTTTTCCAGCGCCAATCCCCAGTCCCCTTTCTCCAACCTGAAGGTCAGACAGGCCGCCCTGTACGCCATTGATATGGAGGCCATTACCCAGTACCTGATCGGTAAAACAGGCAGCTACACCAATCAGCTCTCCAGTGTGAACAGCCAGTTTTATAACCCCGAAATCGAGGGATATCCCTATAACCCCGAAAAAGCCAAAGAGCTTCTGACCCAGGCTGGGTACCAGGACGGATTTTCCACCACAATTTATATGGAAAACAACGATCTGAATGCCGAGCTGGGTGCGGCCGTACAGGCATATCTGGATCGGGTGGGCATCCACGTGACGGTCATGCTGATGGATGCCGCCCAATACTATGAGGAAATTATTCTGACCGGCTGGGAGGACGGCATCGGCGTTGTCAAGTTTGGCTATGCTCCCAACGAGTTCTCCAGCATGAAGGGACTTTTGTCCAGAGAGACCCACGCCACCAGAATGCCAGCGCTTTCTCTACCCAATGAGTTTTTCGACGCATTGGATCTGGCCAGAGCCCAGGCCACCGAGGCCGACGCCATTCCATATATCCAGCAGGCCGAAAAAATTCTTATTGACGACTATGCCATCGGGACAGGGTGGGTGGCCTCCTCCATCGCAGTGAAAAAAGACACGGTTTACGGAGATCATTTCTGTTCCCTGGGCCGCTATATCCAGTGGACCCCGGAGAGCGCTTATTTTTCAGAAGGGGCAGGGTGATGGCGTATGAAATATATTCTAAAAAAAGCACTGCAGATGGCGGCGGTTCTCTTGTGCGTATCTATTCTCTCCTTTCTTCTGATTAAAATCATGCCCGGAGATGCCGTGTCCCTGATGCTGGGTACCGATGCCAGCCCGGAACAAAAGCTGGCGCTGGAGCAGGAGCTTCATTTGGACAAGCCCTGGCCCATTCAATATATATTATGGCTGTCCGATCTGCTCAGGGGTAACTTCGGCACCTCAACCTATTATCACACAGATGTGCTGGATATCCTGCTGCGCCGGGCTTCTGTCACTCTTTTTCTGGGAGGAATTTCCCTGATCATCAGCGCCGTGCTGGGCATCACTTTGGGGGTACTCAGCGTACTCAAGCAAGACACCTGGGTGGAGACGAGCATCAACCGTCTGGCCACCTTCGGCATCTCCATTCCCAACTTCTGGATCGCCATTCTTCTCATCTTTATCTTCGCCCAACAGCTGCAACTGCTACCCGTTCAAGGATATACCGCCCTGTCGCAAGACTGGCAGCAAGGTCTGCGACAACTCATTCTCCCCTGCATAACCATTGCCTTCCAGCCCACCGCCGCCATCATCCGTCAGACTCGGGCAGGACTTTTGGATACCGCCCAGCAGGACTATATCCGCACCGCGTACGCCAAGGGGCTGAGCCCTCAGCAAGTGGTCAAGCAGCACATGCTGAAAAATGCCATGATCCCGGTACTCACCGTCATCAGCATGAATATTGCAAAAATCCTGGGCGGATCGGTAATCGCGGAGGAGATATTCAACATCCCCGGTATGGGGCAGCTGATGATCAGCGGCGTGTTCAATCGGGATATTCCCCTGATTCAGGGAAGCATTATTGTGGTTTCTTTTGTGGTTTTGGTGGTCATGCTGCTTGCCGATCTGGCATACAGCATGGTAGATCCCCGGATTGGCAGGTAGAATATATTATGAAACATAAGAAAAGTAGTTTCTTTTGGAACGATATTCTTCGGTCCTCTTGGTTTGAGCTGGGAGTTCTTGGATTGTTTGTGGCCATAGCCCTGCTGGCCCCTTTGATCGCCCCCTATGACCCCAATGAGCTGGATCTGTCCATCCGCCTGCAGGGCTTCAATCTGTCCCATCTTCTGGGGACGGACGCCCTGGGGCGGGACGTACTCAGCCGGTTGATGTTCGGGGCGCGCACCTCCTTGCTGGTGACCTCCCTATCCATCTGCTGGGGCGGAGCGGTTGGAATCCTGTTGGGGCTTTGCTCAGGATATTTGGGCGGCTGGCTGGACAGCATCATTATGCGCTTTATGGAGGCCCTTTTGAGCATCCCCAACCTGCTTCTGGCCATGGGAATCGGCGTAGCCCTGGGGCAGGGTATGGTGACCCTGATCACAGCCCTAGGCATCGCCGCCATTCCGGGTTATACTCTAATGGTACGGGCCCAGGTGAAGTCCATCCGCAGCCGTGAATATGTATGGGCGGAGCAGGTCATGGGTGCCAAACGCGCACACATCATATTTCGTCACATCCTGCCCAACTGTATCTCCCCCCTGATCATCACCACTACTTCAAACTTAGGCAGTACCATTTTGGCGGAAGCCGGACTGAGTTTTTTGAATTTGGGTGTGGAGCTTCCCCAGGCGGCCTGGGGCAACATGGTGGACGAGGGCTTTCGGTATCTGCTCCAGGCGCCCACACTGTCCATCCTGCCAGGCCTAATGATCCTGGTCGTGGTGTTTTCCTGCAATCAGGTGGGTGAGGCCCTGCGGAAAAGTACAGGTGTGAAAGGGGGCGCAATGTAGTGGAACCGATTTTACAGGTACGCGATCTCAGCGTAGCCTTTGAAAACGGTGGTAAATCCCGGCGTGTGCTTTACAATGTCCACTATGAGGCCTATCCCGGCGAGATCGTTGGAATTGTGGGAGAGAGCGGCTGTGGAAAATCCATCAGTCTGCTCACCGCACTGCAATTACAGCCCGCTCAAGGCAAGGTATTAAGCGGAGAGGTCCTCTTCCACGGACAAAACCTCCTGACCTATGCCCGAAACGGAAAAGAGATGCAAAAAATTCGTGGCAATCAGATTTCCATGATCTTTCAAAACCCCATGAACTCCCTGAATCCAGTGCTTACCGTCGGACAGCAGATTGGCGAGGCGCTGCGTTGCCATAAGCAGCTCTCTCAGCAGCAGGCCAGGCAGGAGGCCATTAACCTTCTGCGCCGGGTGCTGATCGAGCAGCCAGAGGAAAAGGTGGACCGCTATCCCCATGAGTTCAGCGGAGGCATGTGCCAGCGCATTATGATTGCCATGGCCATTGCCTGCAAGCCAGAGGTACTCATCGCGGACGAGGCCACCACCGCTTTGGATGTCACCACCCAAAAAGCCATTCTGGAGCTTTTAAAAGATTTGGCAAAGCAAGAAAATATTGCTGTTATTTTTGTTACCCACAACCTGGGAATTGTAGCCCAATACACCAGCCGTATTTACGTGATGTACGCTGGTCACATTGTGGAGCAGGCCAAGGTGGACGCGCTGTTTTTTCACCCCGCCCACCCATATACCCAGGGTCTGTTATTCTCCGTTCCAAAGCTCAGCGACGAACATCGAAAACCGCTTTATTCCATTGCCGGCTCTCCCCCTGATCTGACCAAACCCATGACCTTGTGCCCCTTTTTCGAGCGGTGCGGCTGCCCTCTAGACATATGCCGCACCCAACCTCCTCAGGAGCATTGCGTTGCTGAAGGTCATACGGTGAGCTGCCATCTGACAAAGCTGGAGAAGCACAAAAGCGAGCTTCCTTATCCGGATGGAGCAGATACCCAGACCGGACAGGTCATTCTTCAGGTCAGGGACCTTGATTACTCGGTACGTCAGCGGCACCAGGGACTTTTTTCTAAGGAAAAAAGCCATATCATTCTCCAAGACATCAATTTTAACCTGATGGCTGGAGAGACTCTGGGGATTGTGGGAGAAAGCGGCTGCGGCAAAACCACGCTGGCCCGGTGTATTCTCCAGCTCTATACACCAACCCGGGGTTCGGTGCTGTACTCGGGCCCAGATGAAATTAAGGATTTGACCAAGCTCTCTGTCAGAGCGCTGAATGCGATCAGGCCCGACATCCAGATGGTCTTTCAAAACAGCGTGGGTTCCCTGAATCCCCGCATGACCATCGGCCAGTCTCTCATGGAGCCCCTGATCATGCACCATTTGACCAAAGGGGAAAAAAACTGTGAGCAGCGTGCCGTGGAACTACTACACATGGTAGGGCTCAATGAGGACTGTATGCCCCGCTTCCCCTACCAGCTTAGCGGCGGGCAATGTCAGCGGGTGGGCATCGCCCGGGCGCTGGCCACCGCTCCCAAGATCCTGATTTGTGATGAGCCAGTCTCCGCTTTGGATGTCTCTGTGCAGGCTTCCATCTTGAACCTACTCAAGCAGCTCCAGCAAAAGCTTGGCATCTCCTATATTTTTATTGCCCATGATATGTCCGTGGTACAGCATATCAGCGACCGCATCCTTGTGATGTACCGGGGCAGGGTTGTGGAAAGCGGCAGCTACGAAGAAATCTGCTCCCGTCCCAGGCATCCTTACACCGTCCATCTGATTGATGCCATTCCGGTTGCAGATCCCAGCGTGCCATGCAGTCCTCTGCGGTGCGCCCAGACCACGGCTGAATCCGAAACCGGCTGTACTTACTATCCCCGTTGTGTAAACCGCAAGGATGACTGTCTCAAGTTTAACTATCAGCAAACTGAACTTTCGCCGGGACACATATGCTCTTGCCTTTATCCTGAATCTACATACCGAAAGGGTGAAGAATGACATGAAACAAGCTGTAAAATCAGCACAAACAAAAAAACGCATCGCATCCGTTGCTATTAAGTTATTTACCCAAAAGGGCGTTGAGGCAGTTACCGTAGGTGAAATCTGCAAAAAAGCTGGTATTGCTGTGGGTACATTTTACTATTACTTTACCGCTAAAGAGGATATCTACGATCAGATTATCAGTGAAGCTGCCGATCATATGGAAAAAGCCATTGCAGCTATTCCACCTCAGAAGTCACCCCGGGACTTTGTAACTCAAGTATTCTATTGCTACGCGGAACGCAACATGCAGATGGGTACCGACCTACGCACCCGAATGCAAATGGATCTCCTGACTAGCCAGTCTGGAAAAAACGCCAATCACAACAAGCTGTTTCATTCCATGGACGAACAGCTACTCCGTTTTCAGGAAGAAGGCTGGATTGATTCCGATGTAGATATTCAACAGTTTTCCAACAACTTGTTTATCGTGGCAAGAGGGCTAATCTTTGAATGGTGTATCCAAAATGCCTCCTTTGATCTAAAAGAGCGAATTCAGGAGTTTATATTTCCCTATGTAGCCTATTACATCAAAGAACAGCCCGATAATAAGTCGTGAATTTTGAAATCTTCCGCTCCGGTTTAAATCTTGCTCCTTGTTAATCTGTTTTTATTTGTGTTTCATATTCCGTTCATAATCTACCATTACCGTTTCCATGGCGGCCTCTCAAAAATATTTATGATTATTTTGACAGAGGCAGACACGTCGTAAACTATGAGATCAGCAGATATCTTACAGATCATGGGCTGCCCCTGCCGGAGGGTGAGACCCTGATTGAAGAGGAAGCACGAGGGATGGAGGTCTGTCCAGAATATTTTGGAGAATTTCCAATTCCGGACGAGACCCCGTGGGGTGAGCCTATCAGATGGGAAACGCTGTGGAACGGGCTTTATTGGCTCGAAACAAGAGACGCCGGGTGGGTACTGGCAATAGCCTACCCCATGGGCGATGATTTGCGCGATGAGACGCTGGAATTGGCTCAGCTTACAGAGCGTGACCGCAAAAGTGGGATTGACAACACCTGCGGGTTCCGGTTTTACAGATGTGAGGCCAGCTGCATCCCCCTCTATGAACTGCTGGATTACAGGTCAAAGAAGACATGGGAGCCGAAAATCAATATACCTGCCCTGAAAAACGCAATTCTGGACTTTGACCCGGACTATGCTCGAAAAATTTTCGACGATGATCTAGACCTTTTGAAAGAGTTCTCATATACTCCGGGTGCTGGAACCAGTTTTTGTCAATTTCCGCCTGCGGTGCCTGAATAGGATCAAACGGTAGTGGGTATTCACAGTGGCAAGTTTAGATTTATTTTGGAATATTAAGACTTATAAAAAGAAGGACGGTTGACCAGGACTCTGGTCAGCCGTCCTTCTCCATTTAAAGTTAGAGATTGGAAGACGTTAATCCTTCTGCAAATATTTTATTTTGTTTTCTCAAAATGTTGCAGAAACAAAAGTCAGGTGATGCGACATATATATATAGAAGCATACTTTTGAGGAGAAAGGTCAGGTGATTCCCATGGGTAAATGATACGCAGTTCCAAAAAAGTGAAAAGGAGGTGTCGGAATGAAGGCACTGGTCGTATTTGTGTTGGTGTCTATCGCGGCGTTGTTCTGTGTTGGGTTTACTGTCCAAAATGCAGAGGTGGAGGCACGTCATGCAGAGACCACGGAAGAATACGTGATGCCCACTATCCTGGAAGACGGAACGTATTATTATGAGACAGATGATTTCATTTCTTATGTACACATAAATAGCTGAATAACGATTATTGATTATGAGAAGATCAAAGTATGCAATTCCTATATGCAATTGCTGTATCTTAGCAATAATTTTAGGGATTCTCTATGTCCAAACACTTGCTCCAATTGACCAGCCATATGAATATCCCATCACGCAAAGCGATCCTGAGTGGTCCAGTCTATCAACATCGGAAAAGAAAAGTTTATGCCAAATCGAAACCAGTGTTCTGCGACGGCTGACTACTCCGGCGCTTTTGGAAACTGTCCTGAATTACCCATATTTAATTGATGTGTTTGCATGGGGGGACATGTCCATCGGGATAGAAACTCTTGCAGCTAACTTCAATGGAATGGAGGAGCTGTTAGCCCGCGCAGATTTGGAGAGATCCTTAGAAAACTATTGCAATACCCATTCTTCACATAATATAGCATACCAAGTAGCGGAGTATATGATGCAAAACAACATTTGAGGGGGAGGCTCCGCCACCGTTTTACCAACGGTGGCGGAGCTTTTTCGCAAGTCTTTCGTTAAAAAAGTAACGTTTTATATTTATATAGGTATTAACGCCTTTTTGAACCATTATAAAATCCAATCCGTTACGCTACTATATCTTAAACAGATCGTCCCGCCCGCTTACTTCTATTCTGTGGGAGAGTATGCTATAATGGAATTGGATTATTTGGAAATTGGTCAAAATATTCAAAAATACCGCCGGATATGTGGGCTGCGGCAAAAGGATCTGGCTGAGATCATCAATGTATCAGACCAGCATATCAGACATATTGAGACTGGACGGACGAAGCTGAGCCTCGCCACGCTGGTGGCAATTTCTGATGCGCTGCAAATCGACTGCAATACTCTCCTGGGGAAAACCTTGGTCAGCGCAAGGCGCACTGCGCTCCAGCAGAGACTGGACCAGCTCACCAGTGAACTGGATTCCAAAAGGCTGGGACTTGTTGTGGAGTTTACCAGCATGCTGGCAGACTATGAATTAGATTAGAGAGCAAAGAGGTGAAGTCCTGTTGGACCCGTCGGAGCGTTTTTTCCGTTCTCTTTATGAGAAGCAATATGAAAAAATGTTTAAACTGGCGTACCGCATGACTGGCAGCATAGAGAAGACACAGGACCTGGTCCAGAACGCCTTTCTGCTGGCGCTTTTCCGAAAAGAAGAGTTGATGGTGCATCCTAAACCGGAGGGCTGGTTGATGACTGCCCTGAAAAACCTGATCTTCAATGAGCGGCGCCGTTCCGAAAGCCATCCGGAGGTGCCTCTGGAGTCCGTGATCGAATCCCTGTCCGTGAATGATGATTCAGAGATGCCTTTGGAACTGGCCCTTCCCAAGCAGCTGTCCAAAGAAGACCGAGAGATCCTGATCCTGCGGTTTGAACAGCGGCTGTCTTATGCGGAGATCGGGGACCGGCTGGGGATATCGGAGGGGGCCTGCCGAAGCCGGCTCCATCGGGCCCTACAGCGATGCAAACGATTTCTGAACGATACATGATTTTTAAAATTTTTCTTTCCCCTTGTAACGAAACGGTGTGTTCCAGACATATAAACAATGGAGGGGAAGGGAAGGCGGGGTGAACATGGATTCTCCTTTGACCAAACATGAACAAGATGGGAAGCCATCATTTTTGGATGTCACGCCAGAACGGCTGAGCAAGCTGACAGCATCACAGTTGGCAGATGATATGGAGCGGGCTTTGGATTTTATGTCCGATGAGACCTATGACGATGCGGTGATCGATGCATATCTGGAGGCACTGGACCGTGTGGTCCCTATGCCGGAATACCCGGATGCGGCGACCACTTATGCCGAGTTTCGGGATAAGATCCGGTCAATATCTGAGGAACTGACCCCTGCTAAAAGTTCTGCTGTCCCCAGCCATGGCATCCGCAGAGGCCGCCAGTTGCTACGGACTGTTCTGGTTGCGGCGGTGTTGGTTGCCTGTTTGTTCAGTGGAATGGTCGTGGCACAGGCTTCCGGTCTGGACGTTTTTGGCGCGATTGCGCGCTGGACTGCCGATGCGCTCAGCTTTGGAGATGCCAGTACGCTGGCCACGTCTGGCGCGGAGGCTCAATTCCATTACACAGAGCCGGATAAACCTGTCCCGGAAGAATATCAGGAACTTCAGGCTGAGTTGAAGCGACGGGATCTGCCTTTTTATTTTCCTGAAGTCCCCAATAGTTTTAGATTAAATGAGTCTTCCCTATATATTTCTGAGATAAACGGACAGCTGATTTATGAGAGCTTTTATGCTAAAAATTCAGATTTGTTTGATTTTTGCGTTATTCAGAATATGGGAGAGCCCCAGGCAATTTATGAAAAGGACGACACACCAGTTGACGAATACCAGTACCATGGAGTTACACATTATCTATTCAGCAATCTTGAGCGAAAGGTTGCAGTTTGGAGCGTTGAGAATCTGGAATACAGCATCTCAACAACATTACCGATGGACGATTTGAAAAGACTCGTCCAATCCCTTTACTGAGGAGTGAAATAAAATGAAAATGAAGCGGTTTTTTTCTATGCTTATTGCGTTGGCCTGTATAGTGGCGTTTGCTGTTCCAACTTTTGCAAGGGCAAGTGAACAGATTTGTTCTTACAACAAGTCCAGCGTCAAACTTAATCTTTATGCTGGATATACGCTTGATTCGCTCTTGACCGCACAAGAAGAAATCTCTTTAGACCGGACAATTACCTGCACATCTAGTGAGGTGTCCTGATGGGAACTAATTTGAAGACAGTAATTAAATCAACTATTAAAAAGGTTGCTATCTTTTCTGTAACCATTTTGCTTGGAGCAATAATAATTGAGTTCTTACGAAAATTTGACCTGTTTTATTTCCGAGGAGGGGCTTCGGATACTGTATGCGCCATTCTATATTTATCTGGAGTAGTAGCATGTTCTAGAAATTGGAAATAGCAAAATCAGAAGAAGGGGGGACATGCTTAGCCGTGTCCCCCCTCCTGTGCAAAAGGAAGATTGATACTTATGGTACACAAATTTTTTTATAGAACTCCCGGACGTCCTGAAGGTCTGTGGTCCTGTTGTGGACCGGCAGAGCATCCCAGACGATATCATGGTATCGCTCCGGTGGGTCATCCCGGAGACGCCGGTCGATGATGGAGATGATGCCGGTATCCGTTTCATTTCGGATCAGGCGGCCGATGCCCTGCTTGAGGTGGATGATCATCTCCGGCACGCTGACCTCCATCAGGGGATCATTCGCAATCGACGCCTTATAGTCAATGACCGGATCGGGTACAGGAAAGGGTAGGCGGAAAATTATCACATGAGAGAGGCGTTTACCTTCGATACTGATCCCCTCCCAGTAGGCACCGGTGCCCAGTAACACGGAATTTGTGTCCTCTCTGAACTCTCTCAGAACTTTTTCTTGGGAGGCACCACTTTGTTGAATCAGGATCTTCTAAGGAATGTCACGGCCTTGAAGCGCTGCATAGACATCTTCCATATTTGACTTTTCGGTAAGTATTACCCTTTATACCGAGAAGTCACCGGAGCTTACCGCAAGTCACGGTGACTTCCATAGACAGTGTGGCACACTTTGAACCCTTATTCAATCCACGCTATTATTTGACGCTTACGGCAGAACGGCCCCGAAAGGCTCTGCCATAAAATGCTCCTGCCTGAGCTAAACAAAGAAATGTCAGCTTAGGCAGGAGCATTCAAAACGGAATCGGAATTAAAGAGAATTATGGAGGATTTCAAGGACTTGGCGGAGCTGATCCACTGGGATCTGTCCCGGCGCAGACACCTGTCCCACCGCCCCAAAGGTCATGGAGGAGCCGAACACTTCGCCACACAGGCGGCTGACTACCCCCTGGGAAGACATGGACATGGTAATAATAGGGCGATCCGCATAACAGCGCGTCATCTCCTCTGTGGCCGACAGCAACGTCAGCACATCCCCTGCACTCCGGGGCATCACAGCGATTTTAGGGATGTCGGCCCCCATATCCTGCATTTTCCTCAGGCGAAAAATCAGGTCCGCCTGGCTGGGTGTTCTTTGAAAATCGTGATTGGAACCTACCACGATCCTGCCCGCCTGATGGATCCCGTCGATATTCTCCCGCACCACGCTGTCCCCGGAGAAAATCTCCACATCAACAGCATCCACGTCTCCAGATAGGGCTGCCGCCAGGTTGAGCTGGGTATAACGAACCGGTGGAAGTTCCCGCTCGCCGCCCTCCTTTCTGGTACGGAATGTGAAGAGGATCGGAATGTTCCCCAAAGCCTCCCTCAGTGCCCGTAGTGTGGAGAGCACAGACGGCAGATCGTTTACATCCTGATAAAAGTCTACCCGCCATTCCACCACATGCAGTGGGATATTTGTCAGTTCCTGGGCTCTGGCCAGTATCTCCTCTCGGCTTCTCCCTACAATAGGGACAATAATTTTTGGGCTACCAATACCGATTTCAACGTCCCTCAGTTTTACTATTTCCATTCTAAAATTCCTCTTCCTTATTGATGAAATCTCAATATACTATTACCATGGCTCTGGTCCATTCGCTCTGTGCTTGGTGATGCGGCCTCTCTATATATGGGATTCCTCGCCATGGTGCCTGAATTTATTCTTAGAATTTTGAGCCCCAGGCTTCAGTGACCACTGATATGCACTGTAAACCCATATGATTTCCAAACGTCAGACAGAATTTCCAGGTGCTCCAATTTTGGCGGCTGGTATCCAATACATGGTTCTGTCGAACGTCCCAACGCTTCTAATTTTGAAATTCCGAGGGTATGGTAGGGTAAAAGATAAACATTTGAAATATATTGCTTTAAAGGTAGAATAAATTCAGCAGTTTGACGAATCAAATCCGCATCATCATTTACTCCACTTATCAGAGGCATCCTTAACCATATTTCTTTTTTTAAATCTAGCGCAATATACCTGAGATTGTCCAGAATCAATTTATTCGATACCCCGGTAAGGGCTTTGTGTTGCGAATCATTTAAGTGTTTGATATCGTAAAGTACAATATTAGTATAAGGCATTACCTGATCAATAGCTTTTCTGTCTGCAAATCCGCAGGTTTCAATGCATGTATGGATGTTCCTATCTGAACAGCACTTTAAAATAGCGGAAACGAATTCCGGCTGACTCAGTGGTTCTCCTCCACTGATGGTAACCCCACCCCCGGAATGTTTGTAAAATAAATGATCTCTTGCAACTTCCTCAAACACTTCATCTGCTGTTTGCAGATGTCCCATTAGTTCTCTTGCTTGTTTGGGACACGCTGAGATGCAGTTGCCACATGCAATACAACCGTCATGTCTGACCTGCAGAGTCTGTCCCTCCAAACTAAGCAGCTTCTGCGGACAGGCCGGTACACAGCGGCCGCATGCAATACAAAGATTCTTATAATACATGACTTCCGCCTGTACACGGTTTGATTCTGGATTATGGCACCAGATACAGCGCAGAGGACATCCCTTTACAAAAACAGTGGTGCGAATCCCTGGACCGTCATGAATAGAAAATTTTTGAATGTTGAATACCGTGCCCTGCATAGCACCCATCTTTTCTTACCTCACTCGCTTGTTGGTGTTCAGCCTGTGGTGAATCCCTTATCAGACGCACCACAGGCTGAACAGCTTTTTTATAGAACCATGTGAGTTGTTCGCGCAATTAGCTCGTCCTGAACATTGGGCGCCAGTGTTACAAAATAGGCACTGTAGCCGGCCACCCGGACAATCAGATCTTTATGCTCCTCGGGGTGTTTCTGAGCTTCTTTCAGAAGTTCCTGGTCCACAACGTTAAATTGGATTTGTTTCCCGCCCTCAGAGAGATAGGTGCGAATCATCATGCTGAGTTTGCTCATATCCTCCTCGTTCTGCAGTGCAGAAGGATGGAGCTTCATGTTCAGAAGCAGGGACTGAAGCTTTTTCTGAGGAATTTTCAGCGCACTGTTCAGCATGGCGGTTGGACCGTGTGTATCCATGCCCTGGATGGGGGAAGCGGCCCCGTCAGCCAGATATTTTCCGGCATAGCGGCCATCCGGCGTTGCTCCGCACAGACGTCCGCCGGGATCATGGGAGGTGATGGAGATGCCTGCAACACAGAATTTTGCAATTTTCCCATCCGGGCCAACACGGTAGCTGTCAATCTGGCACCCTGCATCCGCCAAGCGGCTATAGATATCACTGACAACAGCGTCTGTTTCCTCGTTGTCATTTCCGTATTTTGGAACGGCAAGGCACATGTTCCGAATCGCTTGATTCCGCTCCCCTTCCCAGTTTGCGTCCAAAGCGTTCAGCAGTTCATCCATTGTCAGGACCTTGTCATCAAATACCAGCTTTTTGATCACTGCTACGGAATCACCGACGTTAATAGTACCAATCCCGATATTCATAGTGGGACCGATTCCATACGGAAGCTGACGGTCTTTCCCGATTTTCCCGATCTTGACGCCGTCAGAGAACAGAGAGATGGGGAATGGATCCTGCATATGTTTGTGAGCGGTTAAATAGCGCAGCCGGTAGTCTTGTGCAAAATACTCCATGAAGTAAGTCATGTGCTCAATCATTTTTTCCCGGAACTCTTCATAAGTCTTCATTCCGCGCACGTCGCCGGTATGAGGGCCAATCTGCTGCTTGAGCATAGGACTGTAGCCGTCATGCATAAAAGTATCAAACGCCAGGGCGTTAACCATCATAGAGAATACCATTCCCCAGCCTTCTGGAACAGTGACATCAACGCAGCCGATGATATAGTAGTCCCGGGCTACCTCCAACGGAACTCCCTTTTTCACTAAGTTTCCGATATAGCACTCATCGCTAATAAAGGAGGGCATACCGATACCGGTTTTAACCAATTCAAGGCTCTTCATCATCAGGGCCTCTGGTGTTTTATCACTGACACGGACATGCAGAGTGTGATGAGGTGTAGGACAGCGATATGCTGCCTCTAAGAACAAATAGCTCAGCTCATTGGTCACATCATTTCCATCCCGATCGACGCCGCCCAATGTTGCACTATTCCAACGGGCCTGGCCGGACCACTTCAGACGGCTCTGACCGCCGGAAGTGTTCTTCATCTGCATGAATTTGGTGCGGTACAGCTCCAGATACTCCAGAACGGTCTCGTCATCGATGATACCGGCCTGGATATCTGCCTTGTAGTAGGGATACAGATACTGGTCCATACGGCCCAGCGGAGTGGTGGTCTGGCAACTGATCATCAGGAAGATAAACCACTGGAACTGCATCGCCTGCTTAAAAGTCTTGGCAGGATACTGAGGGACTACGCGGCAGTTTTCCGCCATTTCCCGCAGCTCAGCCTTGCGCTTTTCGTCCTTGGCCTCGTCAGCCAGCTGGTCACACAGATCCGCATAGCGGTTTGCCCAGCGAATGACCGCCTCGTTGATGATGATAAAGGACTTCAGCAGATTGATTCTGTCCACATCCTCGTCGGTGCGGATGCTTAGTGCGGTGTACTTTCCAAGTTCCTCCTTGGCTTCGTCGATGATAGCCTGAAGTCCCTTGCCAATCACATACCCATAGTCGATTTGATAGGTGTCCGCCTCAGGCAGGATAGCCATGCCGTTACAGGCGTAGCCCATGCCGGCAGCCTCTTCCAGGGTGTTGTTAACCGGAAGCAGATAGCCGCTTCTCTTCCAGGCCCACATCTCATCGTCATAGAGTTCATACAGCTTATATTCCGGGATAATCTTGTGCCAATATTCGGTCAGCTCATACATCTTGCTGGCGTCTTCATCGGAGATGGCATACTCCTCGCCACGCAGCGATTCGATGCCCTCCTTCTGCCAAGTTCCCTTGGTCCAGAAGTCCGCTTCCACCGCCATGGGCTTAGAGGCCGGCGCGCCGGCAATCAGATCGCCATCCAGCAGGTAGATGGGAATGTGCTCCATCATATAGGCCTGAGCATTGGCCATGCGGATGGGGTCCGCTTCGCCCTCGTGCTCCTGATAGGCCTTGGTAAACAGCGATGCCTTTTCCACACTGAACACCACTTCCGGCTTGCGCACGCGGTCATAAATAGCCTTCACGCGAGGCGTCATGGTACGGCTTTTTTGTTCATTCAAACTCATAATTACCCTTCTTTGCAATAAATTTCAAATCACGCAGGCAGCGCCCGCTATGGTAAGGTTTCTTGTTTAAAACAGATTGAAAATCCCCAGCAGGGCGAGCACGGTGCCAAGGACTGCGGCCAAAAGCGCTACGGCCAGCATCTTGGTGGTAATCTCCTTTCGGACGGTATCATCCGTACAGCCAGTCAGATGCAGGGCTCCGCCGGTAGACAGCGGGCTGATTGCGCTCATAGAGACGGACACAACAATACAAGTAAACATGGCCAGCGGTGTAACATTTGCTAGAGCGGCCAGACTGTCGACCAGGGGGAACAACGCAAACTTGAATGCGGTACCGTCCACAAAAATGGTCAGTAGGCCACCAATTAGCATGATGCTGGGACAGACCAGCCAGCTGGGGATCTTGGACAGACCGTCAATCAAGGTCTCCTGAACGCCCATAGCAGAGGCAAGCCCACATAGCGTACAGGCACCGCAGATGGTAAGAATCAGGCTCCATGGAACATCGTTTTTGATTACCTCAATGGGGTCGGCCAGCTTGAAGAGGGAGCAGATCACAATACCCACAGTGAAAATCATGCGTACATCTATATAGGTCGTGATCCAGAGAGTGATCGGATTGGGCAGGAAGTTCTGAATGATTGGCGGCACCATCATCAAAACGATAGTGGCCAGCAGGAACCATAGAGACTTCTTCTGCTCGTTCGTAAAAGGCTCCGGCCGCTCCAGCAGCACATCGCCCTTCTTGGATGCTCGCCAAGGTTTGGTGATCAGATAGAGGATTGCAAAGAGGACAAGACCCTCAATAAACATGAAAGCGTTGATACGGTACACGGCATCGACACCGGTTCCCAGACCGACAAACTCCTCTGCCTGGCCAATCTCGGCTGCAGAGTCGCCCACCCAGGGCCATCTGCAGCCGGCCTGGAGTCCTGTATAGATGGCCACCACGCACAGAACCGGGTTGATCCCCATGTTGGCTGCGACAGAGAACGCGATAGATGAGGTAATAACGGGGCCACCATACTTACCGCAGTTTAGTGCATTCAGTACATAGGCCATTAAGTACAGTAAAAACGGGACCAGCCAAGTCCGCCCGCCAGACAGCCGCATGACCCGGACTGCAATGCCACGCATGGCACCTGACTTGTTGAGAAATCCGATGTACGCAGTGGCAAAAATCATAATCCACATCATGGAAGTGGGCCAGTAGCCAATCAAATCGTTATTTGACAGGCCATAGACCAGCCGGCCGACCACAAAGGCCACTGCCAGACAGAAAAAGCCCACATGATTGCCGAGCTTTTTGGCAATCAACACGGATCCGATAATCATTGCGAAGTAAAGAATAACGGTTAACATGGATGCACCTTCTCTTTTCTACGTTGTTTTCGGGCCTTCCGCCCATAATCTCAGATTCCAGGGCTTGCAGATATTCTCTTTGGTCCTGGTTTGTTCCCCCCTTCTGTAGACCAAAAACGTTGTTGTAGAAGTCATCCGACTTTTCAAGGGGATTGTAGCAATCTTTGTTTAAAATGTAAAACACCTCTTTACTCTACATCCGCAACCAAAAGGTTGAAACTGTCTTCTGAAAAGAAAGTATCTTTACTCAGAAACCGATTATTCCCATTGACATCTCAACGGATTCTGAGTAGACTGAAGTCACTTTGTAGGGGGAGGTGTGTTCGTGACATTTCAAAACCTGTACTACTTCATTGAAGCCGCAAGGGATCTGAATTTCAGCAAAACCGCAGAGAGGTTGTTTGTGTCGCCGCAGTCCATCTCAAAACACATCGGAAAACTAGAAGAGCACTACTCAGTCAAGCTTTTTACACGCAGGCCTGACCTCCAACTGACGGAGGCGGGTCAGCTGATTGCAACAAAAGCGGAGCAAATCTTCAGCATTGAAAAAGACATCAACAGGAAACTAGCGCAGATGAAACTCCAAAACCCCACTGCCATCCAGATGAAGTGCAACTTGACAAAGGCGACTGTATTTCTCCCCACGATTCTGAAGCTCTACGCGGAGCAGTATCCCGGAACTCAGATCTTCTGCGATGACAGCCGGACAGACGAGCTGGGCGATACTCATATCCAGAGCGAATTACTGAATCACTCCATCCATTTTTACGTTGGGGAACAGATCCCTGTGGAAAGCGAGGATATCATTCAGCGTCTCCTCTTCCGTGACCGCAACCTCTTTGCGGTGTCAAAGCAGAAATACCACGAATACTTCCAAGATAACACAGGGTTGCTGAACAAGTCCCTCGAAGGTGTCTCTCCATCCGACTTTGGAGATCTGACGTTTTTGCTGCAAGAGGACAGCCGTATTCCCAGCACACATGCATATTTTTTGCACAATGCGGGCGGCCTGAAGCGAGAGAACTGCATAATCTACAACCATGTCCCCCTCAACATGATGCTGAGCATGTGCCGAAAAAATATGGGGGTCATTCTGTTGTCCGAGCTCTTGCTGTACTATTATGTGTCCATCCAGAATCACACATTGGACGATTTGTACCTTTTCAACGCCTCCATCAACGGGATCCCCTACTATCGCAATCTGTATCTCTGCTACAGCCGCGATGTCACAAAGCTCGACCAGGCCGTTTCTGATTTTCCCGCTATCATACAAGAGGAATTTCAGCATATCCAAACCCATATCGAACAAGAACTGAAAATTTGTGCCGGCTGTATTTAAGGGTATTTTTGTGCCGCGGCAGGCTAAAGCAGCTTTAGGGGGCCAACTCTATGTTATATTCCATTGGGGACCTCTCGGATATCTTGGGAATTACAACAAGTGCGATCCGCTTTTTGGAGTCAAAAGATATCATTCACCCCCATAAGGATCCGGCGGGGTACCGCCTCTATGACCTGCAGGACATTTTTCGCCTGCTCTCCTACAATAAATACAAAAATATGAAAATCCCGCTGAAGGAGATCAGCAGACAGTTCAGCGGCGCTGAAAATGACCGGCATCTGATCTATTCCCGCATCAAAGCGGCATCCCAGGAGGCGCAGCGAAAGGCACAGTATTATGCCGACTTGGTATGTTCCATTGATGAATACTTGGATGACATTGAATCAATTGACCGGCTATTGAATCGATATGAATTCGAACGGTCGCCAGAATGGCTTTTCCTCAGCGATTCGGAGACCGGTTGGCTGTCAGCCAACCGGCACCAACGCGGGATTATCAGGCCCTGGGTCGATGCCATGCCCCTCGTTCACCTGTCGGCAATCAGCCAATACCCCTCCCGTACCTCCCAACTCGGGTATCTGATCCGGGCAGAGAAGGCCAACCAGCGCCAGCTGCCGTGCAACGATACCGTACAGAGGATTGGGGGCCTTCCCTCCCTCCACACGATCAGGATTGCCAAGCAGGACTTTCCTGCCGACCCGAACGAAGTGTTTAGCGTACCATTGCTCTACGCGGAAAGCAGGGGGTTTCATATCGCTGGGCCCATGGTTGCCAACATTATTCTGGTCGAGACCGCTCCAGATACCATGAAGGTATATGTGGATCTGTGGGTGCCGATTCAATAGCGTAATTTTGTATAGAATCCTGTCTTGCAGCAAAAGCTGCTTTATCGTTTATAATGGGGCCACCAAAAGAAAAAGGGGAGACATCCACTATGAACGAGCAACATAAGGTGTTATTCCAGCCGATTCAAATCGGCTCCTGCCTGATTAAAAACCGCTTTGCTATGGCGCCCATGGGCCCCCTGGGTCTGGCAGACGCGGAAGGTGGCTTTAACCAGCGAGGGATTGACTACTATACAGAGCGCGCGAAAGGTGGGACTGGACTGATCATTACCGGTGTCACCTTTGTAGACAATGAGGTCGAGGAACACGGAATGCCCAACTGTCCCTGTTCCACACACAACCCCGTCCATTTCATTCGCACCGCCCGGGAGATGACGGAGCGCATCCACGCCTACGGATCCAAGATCTTTCTTCAGATGTCCGGCGGCTTCGGCCGGGTCACTATCCCTACTAACCTGGGGGAGTTCCCGCCTGTCGCCCCCTCCCCCATCCAGCACCGTTGGCTGGACAAGACCTGCCGCGCACTGACCGTTGATGAGATTCACTCCATTGTGAAGCGCTTCGGAGACGGCGCCTATAACGCCAAACGTGCCGGCTTTGACGGCGTGCAGATCCACGCTGTCCACGAGGGTTACTTGATTGACCAGTTCGCCATCGCCCTGTTCAATCAGCGGACAGATGAATACGGTGGCAGCCTAGAAAACCGTCTGCGGTTTGCCCGGGAGATCGTGGAGGAGATCAAGTCCCGCTGCGGTCAGGATTTCCCGGTCACGCTGCGCTACAGCCCTAAGAGCTTTATCAAGGAGCTACGGGTCGGAGCCTTGCCCGGTGAGGAGTTTGTAGAAAAGGGCCGTGACCTGGAGGAGGGTGTAGAGGCCGCCAAATTGTTGGTCTCCTACGGTTATGACGCCCTTGATACCGATGTGGGCAGCTATGATGCATGGTGGTGGAGCCATCCCCCCATGTATCAGGAAAAGGGCTTGTACCGCCCCTACTGCAAGTTGATGAAAGAGACCGTCTCCGTTCCCATCATCTGCGCCGGCCGCATGGATGACCCGGATATGGCCTCCCAGGCGATTATAAACGGTACCTGCGACATGGTCAGCTTAGGGCGGCCCCTTCTGGCAGATCCCGACTACTGCAACAAACTGCGCAGCGGTCGCATGGATGAGATTCGTCCCTGTATCTCCTGCCAGGAGGGCTGTATGGGACGCATTCAGGAGTATTCCGCCCTGAATTGTGCCGTTAATCCCCAAGCCTGCCGCGAGCGCTATACGGCCTATACGCCAATCCTGAAGCCCAAAAAAGTCATGGTGATTGGCGGCGGCGTGGCTGGTTGCGAAGCTGCTAGGGTGCTGGCTATTCGCGGACATAAGCCGGAAGTTTTTGAGGCGAAGTCCTACCTGGGCGGAAATCTGATTCCCGGTGGTGCGCCAGGCTTTAAGAAAGACGATATTGCATTGGCCGACTGGTTTACTCGTCAGTTAGAATTGTTAGAGGTTCCGGTTCATTGTAATGCCCTTGTAACAACTGAAATGGTTATCAAAGGACATTACGATGCAGTAATCTGTGCCACCGGCTCCCAGCCCAAAATGTTCTCTTTGGGAGATGATTCCAGGGTATATTCCGCCGCAGATGTGCTGACAGGAAAAAAGGACCCAGGCCAGACTGTGGTCGTGGTCGGTGGCGGGCTAGTTGGCTGCGAGACAGCTCTCTGGCTCGCGCAGAACGGCAAAACCGTGAAAATCGTAGAGGCGCTGGATAAGTTGCTTGCGCTCAACGGCCCACTCTGCCACGCCAACAGCGAAATGTTGGAGCGTCTCATTCCCTTCCATGGGATTGAGACCATCGTAAACGCAAAGGTTTCCTCTTATCAAAATGGAAAGCTAATACTTCAGAGTAGAGGCGATACGATTAATCTGTCTTGCGACAGCGTAGTTCTTGCCGTCGGCTATAAGGAAAATAATGATTTGTATCAATCTCTGGAGTTTGATATCCCTGAGTTGTACTGTCTGGGCGATTCCAAGAAAGTGTCCAACATCATGTATGCCATCTGGGACGCGTTTGAAGTAGCAAATCACATTTGAAATAATAAAAAATAACCCCCTGTGTAGTCTACCTTTCTACACAGGGGGCCTTTTATCTAATGTCTATCTATGCTGAAAGAAGTTTGCCTTAGTGGAGTTTAATTATTATAGTGCAACATCTGGTGTTCTATATTACTTTACAAACTCCATCATAGAACTCCCGGACGACCTGAAGGTCCACAGTCCTGTTGTGGATCGGCAGGGCATCCCAGACGATATCGTGGTACCGTTCCGGTGGGTCATCTCGGAGACGCCGGTCGATGATGGAGATGATGCCAGTATCCGTTTCATTTCGGATCAGGCGGCCGATACCCTGCTTGAGGTGGATGATCATCTCCGGCACGCTGACCTCCATCAGGGGATCAGTCGCAATCGACGCCTTATAGTCAATGACCGGATCGGGCACCGGAAAGGGTAAGCGGAAGATTATCACATGGGAGAGGCTTTTACCTTCGATGCTGATCCCCTCCCAGTAAGCGCCGGTGCCCAGGAGTACGGAATTTGCGTCCTCTCTGAACTCTCTCAGAACTTTTTCTTGGGAGGCACCACTTTGTTGAATCAGAATCTTATAAGGAAGGTCACGGCCTTGAAGCGCTGCATAGACATCCTCCATATCAGTCTTTGCAGTAAAAAGCACCAGCGCCATGCCATGAGAGATCTCCAGAAGCTGGATCAGGCGCTCCACCCCCTGTTGGATGAACTCCTCGCGCTCTTTGGTGGGATGGGGCAGGTCATTGCAGTAGTAAATGAGGGCATGCTCATCGTAAAGATAGGGGGAGGGCTTTGGCTCCGCAAGCATTCCGGCATCTCCTAATGGAAAGCCGGTACTCCGAACAAAATAGGAGTATTGCTCTTCTAGCTCGCCATCCTGCGTGTTAGTCAGGGTAGCTGAGGTCAGGATCGTCTGTATCGAGGCGCTGAAAAACAGGTTGTTGATGATGGTGCTGGTATCCTTTGGGCACCATGTCAGCTGCGTATATGGGCCTCTGCGCTCCAGCCACACGAGCTGTTCCTCCCAAGAGGTAGCAAGGACGTAAAATGACTCCGCAAGGATCTCCAGGTCATCGACGGACACCCTGTTCCGGTTTCGGCGTCTCATGTCGGCATAGATCTGGATGCTGTCAGAGAGCTCCACCAATGACTGAGATGCTTTTTGGACCAATGCGGCAGTATGTACGTGCTCCCGCAAGAAGAGACGTTCGGAATCGCGTACAGTGCGGTCCGCACCGTCGATCTGCTGCTGCATTTGATCGCTCAGATGTCGGTACAGAGCTTTTATATCGTGCACTGTGCTGGAAATTTTTCCGGCAACATATTGTCGCTCTGTGGGCCAAATCGCTTTCTCAGCCGCATAGATGGTTTTAATGATCTGCCTCTGCCAACATTGAGTGGTAGTGGCGCTCCGCACCTTTTCCTCCAGGTGATGTGCCTCATCTATAACGACCAGCTTGACTTCATTGTTTAACAGCCCATCTTGCCCCTGATTCCGGAGGAGCAGGTGTGCGGACAGGAGATCCTGGTTGCAGACGATGACTCCGCGGGTATAGCGTAGGGCAATACGCATATTGTAATATTGGCAATCGTCGGCATACTTACAGGTAGCGCACTCTGATTTGCTGAAGCGGGTGATATTGATCTTATCCCAGACTGCGTCAGGAATATGCTGTGTAAAGGAACGCCGGTCCTGATGGCCGGCTCGGATGTCACTTATGATTTGGGCCTGAGCACTACCGTCAACAGACTGGAAATACTCACTCGCGCGTCGGAGACAAAGATAGTGGTTCTTCCCCTTCGCCAAAATGAGGTCTGGTTCAATGCGCAGCCATTTCTTCAGCCGCTCCACATCGCTCAGAAGCTGCTCCTGCAAGGCAATGGTTGACGTTGCGATCACGACTGGAGAAAAGGTTTTGGCATTGTAAAGCAAAATGGGCACCAGATAGGCAAAACTTTTTCCTATCCCAACGCCAGCCTCAATCACAACATGACTGCCGCTTTTAATCGCGTCCAGCACGTCGAAGGCCATGTCCTGCTGTCCCTCTCGCTGCTGAATGCCAAGCCGGGGAGTGTCATCCCAGAAGAATTTTGTGACGCTTTCGCTGATATCATATATCTTAGAGGCTAAATTCCTCTTTTTGTCTGCTGATGGATCAAATGCCGATATATAGCTCAATTGGTATCCGTCTCCTGTTCCATGTCCAACTTTTTTAGATGATGCATATTGTTCTCGTGACACACGACCGTCTTGTATTATTGCTTTTCTTAATAATAGTGCAGAATGAGGAAATGTCAATAAACAACTAAGACCTAATCAAGCTGGAGTTTCCAATTAGATTGTAATGAGTTATAGAAATCGACCCCTACTTTGTAGAGGACGATTTCTATTTTATACTGTTACATTTTTTACATTTTTTAGAAAATCAGAACGGGGAACATATGGCAGGTCAAGTCGAAGCCCCATACGGTTGAGTTCATTTAACTTGATGAGCACCAAATTAACATTTGTTCCCATTATTGAGGAAAGCTGAACCACATCATACCCGTGACCTGCAAGCTCAAGCAATTCCTCACTGTCGATACGCAAGTGGGCTGCAAAGGCATTGGCCTCATACTCCATCTCGCTCCGCATATCAAACAGGGTGAATTCCTGGAGCCCCATTCTGCTCTTGGCTTTCTCCCTATGAAAAATATCATGACCGATCTCATGTCCACAGACCATTTGAACTGTAATGTAATCCATGTTGGAGTTCAGCAGAATATGTCTCTCCTTATGCTGGTAACTATACATTCCCAGCAACTCCTTAAAAGTATCAATTTGGTGTATATAAATGCCGATCTTACCGGCGATTCGCAGGGTATCCCGCGTTCCACAGCGCCTTACAAGTTCATTCGCTTTATGATAGATCGTTTCTGCCTTTTGCAGCATAGACGTTCCACCCCCAAAAGCACAAAGGTTTCCTTGCATCACAAATCATATATGGGTCACTGTCCCATAATCAGGATTTTTTAAATTTTTTTGGTGTATATTTTTGCACGTTCCTTGCTTTTGACTCCCAATAAATGTCCTGTAACGCTTTCATCACAGCATCTTTATCTTCTTCGGACAAAGTGCCGCCAGCACACAGGCCGGAAAATCCATCAATCACAGCTTGGGCCTGTGATGCTCCGTGAGCGCCATATCGTTCAGCGGCATTGACCACAAATTCTTCATCTTCTGTCAAGAGGTAGTTTGTTTCAACATTGAGGGCATTTGCAAGGGCTGCGTAGGTTTCTCTTTTTCGGGGGTAACTTTCCCCTTTTTCATAGCTGACGATAGTACGGAGCGCAACATGAGTTATTTCCGCAAGCTGCTTCTGTGTATAGCCTATATTGAGTCTTGCGGCTCGTACTTTTTCAGCAAACTTCATTATACTACCTCCAACTAATATGCAACTAATTACACATTCTATATTGACATATGCAGCCAAATTGCCTATAATATGGAATGTGAACTTGACCTGCGCATATATTACAACGAGTTGCACATCGTGTCAAGATTATTATTTCTTTTTGTCGAAATTCGTTTTTATGAAAATAAGGGTACAAATGATGAGTTATTTATCCCGAAGTGACATTGAAAAAATAGCAACCCAGGTTTTCAATGACTACAAGCATTTACCTCAGTTTGTAGACCGGCAAGTTGATCGTGTTGACCCTGAAATCCTCGCATGTGAGCTTTGCGGCCTCCACATTGACTATTTCCATCTATCAAAAGACGGGCTGACCCTCGGAATGACCGCATTTAAGGAGGTTGGCGTTGAACTCTACGATGATAGTGGACAGCCCTGCTTCTACTACCTTGATGGAAGAACTCTCCTAATAGAAACTGACTTAAAGAAGAATCCAGCTCTGTGCGGAAGATATCACTTTACTTTGGCGCACGAAACAGCCCACCAGATTTTAGCCAGCTTATATTCGACTAATAGATTGCTTCAAAATCGTGTTGTCTATTATCAGGGGCGTAGTCCGCAATTTCCAATCCGCGATTGGGATGAGTGGCAAGCTGATAATTTAGCGTCTGCTCTCCTGCTCCCCTCTGAGATCGTACTTGGGGCGCTCCGCAAATTTAACTTAGAGTACGGTATTGATATATTGAACAAGATATACCGGCCAAAGGAATACAGAAAGTTTTGTAAAATAGCGGAACTTCTTGGTGTTTCGAAACAGGCTATGGCTATTAGGCTGAAAAGGCTCGGCCTGCTGAGAAAGGGTTATTTGCACAACCCCTATGCGCTGGCCGATATTGAAATGGAGGATGATAACTGATGGCCCAACCTATCAATGTTGCCGTGAGGTGCCCTAAATGTAATTGGCGCGTGATGGACAAGATATCACCTACTACAGGAAAAATTGAGATCAAGTGCCCCCGCTGTCATAGGGTCGTGGAGGTCGATCTGGCCCTGCGCCGGAAGATATTATACCGGAAGGCAGGGTAGTTTCGTATATTAAACACGAAGCGGGAAGTGACAACAGAATAAGGTCTAAGTGTACCGAGCAACGGGTCATCGTACCGTAAGGTAGATAGTCACCAAATGGCCGGACATTAGGAATGTGAGGGGACGTACCCCTCTATTTCCTAATGCCCGGCCATTTTTTGGTTGCCGCTCCAGAAATGGAGTAGGGAATGGATCTGTTTGCTTGGCAGGCGGCGCTCTGCCGCTATCCGTGATCTCCTTGAATTTTTGACTTTCAAAAATTCAAGGAGATCACAAATGAAAACTACATATTTAGTTTATAAACAGGTGAATGGTGTCCGTCAGCTTGTCGTGGCAACACCGGCGGAATGGGATGCTATTTTGAAAGAAAACCGGGGATTGCCCGCCGAGCGGCGTCGGTACTTTATAAAAGACTGTTTTGCGGATGGGGATGAACTGGATTGTATGTATATCGAAATGACCGCAGTCGAATACCGGGAGTGGAACAGCAAAAACACAGTTGCACAGCGGAAGCGGAAAGCTGGTTCGATCTACTCAGTTTTATCCTTGGACGCCGGTGTGCCAGAAGCCGGACTTGAATCGCTACACGAAAGCGTCCCCTCGGCCTTTGATCTCGAAGGGCTTGCTGCTGACCACCTTCTGATTGAAGAACTGAAGACAGCCCTGCGTAAATGGAAGCCCTGGGCAGAGGACTTGCTGGAACTCTATTTGTCTGGTGCGAAACGCTCCTGCACAAACGGTCTGTGCGAGAGGTACAAACTTAGTGATCGGGCTGTTCAAAAGAGGAAAGCGGCCTTTGAAAAATTTGTCTTAGATTTTTTAAAAAAATAAGTTCGGTTTGAGGCGTTGAAAGTTGTAGTAGGGGGGTGAGAGGGCCGCAGGCCCCTCAATGCTCCTTGATAACCGAATACCCATTCGTCAAGTACATCAGTTCCGATGTGTGAAAGCATGAGCTACCACAACAGGGTACGCCACGAGGCCCGGACTGCTGGAAATCATGACCCGTTGAAAATAAGGTCTGCGAAAACATCCAGTTTTTCCGGGATGAGCGAGAACTCCCTTTGTAAGTGCCGGGTTGCCCCCGGCATGGCAATGACAGTCGGAATGACAATGGTACTCCCGCCCAGCCACAGTCTCAAACAATGGGGGCGGCTCTGTCAGAACGACAGTTGGGGTGAAACTCCCGTGAGGTGGTGAGCAGGCCACCGCTTGACGACTTCCCAGGCTTCAGCCTGCACACGGGGTGTCGAGGACAAATAGTGTGCATTACATATCTGACCGCCAACACGGAGACGGCCAATCGCCAGCTATGATAATAAGAGACTCTGAATGGATTGGCGGTCAGATGTGTTTTGCACGCTACCTGGGAAGTAGTTGGGTATTTGGCTGCAAGGGCAAATCACATAAAGGTGAGGTGTCCTTATGAATAGAGAACTGCCAGATGAAGTGCTGCGCGGCCAGATGTACTATGCTGATTTAGATCCGGTGATTGGCTCTGAACAGGGTGGCAACCGCCCCGTCCTTGTAATCCAGAACAACATAGGGAATCGCCACAGCCCGACCATCATCATTGCCCCCATCACGACCAGGGTGAAGAAACTCCATCAGCCGACCCATATCGGTGTCCCTCCATACTTTGGCCTGCCCCAAAACTCTATGGTTATGCTGGAGCAGATCAGAACGATTGATAAGAGCAGGCTGGGCAGCTATGTAGGCTGCTTCGACGATGATGTGATGGACTATGTTGACGAGGCCCTTGGCATCAGCGTCGGCCTGCATGATCTTGCTGGGAAGGAACAGAAGCCGTATGCCGATGAGTCACATGATGAGATGCACGGCGAAATGGTGCTGACTCTTTGTGGCACCTGCCTTAGACAGTTCATCTGTTCACCCGAACATATTGTGAGGCGGATTAACCACGCACAAGCTAAAGAACCTTGTATGTACTGCCACGTCCGGGACGGCTACGATTACCGTATCATTCACAAGAAAAAACACCTGGGCGATGACAGGTATTAAGGAGGCACGAGGTATGACTGATGAATTGATGGAGCAGCGCATGGCAGAACTCAACGCCCGCAACACAGAAAAAGCGCCTGCTTTTGACAGCGAAAAAAGGGCCTACTCCGTGGACGATATTATGGCTATGTTGGATATTAGCCGCTCATCTGCGTACATTCTAATCAAAAAGAACCTCTTTCGGAGCTTTAAGATTGGAAAACAACTCCGAATCTCTAAAGCAAGTTTTGACGAGTGGTTGGACAAAGGTTGATTGTCAACAGTACGATTTTAAGTTGGTCTGAACAATCGCACATTTGAGATAAAAATGTCTCCCCGGTACAATGCAGTCAAGGCAAGTGCCTTGGCTGCATTGGCAGGCTCATCAAGTCGGCATAGGGAGGTATTTAACGGAATATGAACGATAAAATTATGGAACAGCGTATACTGGAACACAATGCTCGAAACGCAGAAATGGTTCCAGTACATATCAAAGAAAAACGAGCCTACTCCGTGGGTGACATTATGGCTATGTTGGATATTAGCCGTTCGTCCGCATACATCCTAATTAAAAAGGACTTCTTTCGAAGTCATAAGATTGGAAATCAGATTCGCATCTCGAAGGTTAGTTTTGATGAGTGGCTGGATGGTGTATCTCCCACTCCACGCGATATTTGACTTCAGCTATTACAAAATCTACATAGGAGGAATATCTGTTATGGGAAAAACCAGCATCTCTGTCCCCGAAATGCAGAGGCTGCTCGGTATGAAAAAGGTCGAGGCATATTGGCTCGTAAAACAGGGACGCTTCAAGGTTATTCTTGTCGGCGGCAAAATGCGGATCATGCTGGACAGCTTTGAGGAATGGTACGGCAGTCAATTCCGCTACAAAAAGGTCAACGGGCCGGAACCAGGACAACTACTCCCTGCGTCTCTGACCGTCCCGGAGACGGCTGGCATCCTCGGGCTGAACCCTGGCTCCATCTATGAGCTGATAAAGAACCATGCACCCTTTGAGACGTTCAAGGTCGATGGGCAAACTCGCATTCTAAAGGAAAACTTTGAGACGTGGTATCAAGGACAGTCCCATTATAAGAAACGAGAGGACGCGGCACCGCAAGAGCTGTTGGACGCAACCCTTTCGGTGAGCGACGTGGCAAAACTGCTGGGCATACACCGAAACAGCGTTTATAACATGGTGAACAAGCGAGATTTGTTTGTCACAGTGAAAGTGAATGACAAGATCCGCATTTATAAGGACAGCTTTGAAGCGTGGTATAAGTCCCAAAATCGCCATACCATAGTTGCCAGCTGAAAGGAGGAACAACCGTGGCGTCAATTATCAAACGTAAAACCAAATATTCCGTTGTTTATACCTATACGGACAGCAATGGCGCCAAGCGCCAAAAATGGGAAACCTGCGGCTCCCATGCGGAAGCCAAGAAGCGAAAAGCGGAAATTGAGCATCAGCTAGACACCGGAGTGTTCATCCCGCCCAGTGCCGACACCCTATCCGATTTTCTGGACGAATATGTATCCCTCTATGGTGTCAACACATGGGCCCCCTCTACCTTTGATGGACATACGGCGCTGATCAGCAACTACATCAAGCCCATCATCGGAGATGTGAAGCTGGATGACATCAGCCCCAGAATGATAACTAAATTCTATAAAGACCTCCAAACCGTGAAAGCAGTTCCCCGGTACGGGCAGCCCGAGGGGGAACTTATCTCCCCAAATACGATACGGGAGATACACAAACTCCTGCGGAATGCGTTCAATCAGGCGGTAAAGTGGGAGCTGATGGCAAGGAATCCTGTTCAGAATGCCACCGTTCCCAAAGCCGAGAAGCATGAGCGGAATATTTGGGACGCTCAAACACTGATGAAAGCGTTATCCCTCTGCGATGACCCATTCCTCGCCCTGGCGATCAATTTGGCCTTTGCCTGTTCCTTGCGAATGGGGGAACTGCTGGGCCTGACATGGAGCTGTGTGGATATTAGCCAGGACAGCATAGACCATGACTGCGCCTATATCTATATCGACAAAGAACTTCAGCGGATCTCTAGGGAATCACTGGCACAGATCGGGGAAAAAGGTATCATGTTTAAGTTTCCCACGATGCGAGGGTGCAATTCCACTGTACTGGCCCTGAAAGAGCCGAAAACCAAGACAAGTGTGCGGAAGGTATTTCTGCCCAGGGCGGTAGCGGAAATGCTGGTAGAGCGCAGAAAAACGATTGATGAACTGAAAGAATTGCTGGGGGATGAATATAGAGATTATGACCTTGTATTCGCCAGTACCCAGGGGACCCCTACCGAAGCAAATTACATCAACCGGGCCTTTGACAAACTCATCACGGAAAATAATCTCCCCAAAGTGGTATTTCATAGTCTCAGGCACACCAGCACGACCTACAAACTTAAACTCAGCGGTGGCGACATTAAAGCTGTTCAGGGTGACACCGGGCACGCACAGGCCACAATGGTCATGGAACGGTATGCCCATATCTTAGACGATGACCGCCGTGTAAACGCCGCAAGATTCCAGAAAGAGTTTTATGGGGGTGGCAGCACAGCGGAAACCGCAGCGGTGACTGAGTCTCCCGTGGAACAGCAGCCCCCGGCACCAGACCCGCTTCAAAACCTTGACGCAGCAGCCAAACAGCAGTTGCTTCTCAAACTCCTTACAGAATCCCCGGATATGGCGGCGCTTTTGACAGCCCTTGCAGGAAGAAGCGCATAATAGAGACGGACAGGAATGAGTACCATTCCTGTCCGCTTTTACATAGTTGTGTTCGGCGCTCTTTGATTGCCCGGAAAGCTAATTTGTGGTATAATATGGACATAAAATCTGTTGCTAATACGAGGGGGTGTCGCTTATGGCATTGGAGAATAAGCTGGGTATCACCGACTCCACTGAACTGGCAAAGGCGGAGGAACGGATCAGCAAGACAAAAGCACTGGAGATGTTTCAGCAGGGTCTGCTGGACACATTTGAAGTCGGTACGTTCCGGGGACTTTCCCAAATCCATAAATATCTGTTTGATAAAATATACGACGTTGCGGGACAGGTTCGCACAGTGAACATCGCCAAGGGCGGTTTCCGTTTTGTCCCTGTCCTCTATCTTACCTCGGCCCTGGAAAACATCAGCAGGATGCCGCAATCCACGTTTGATGAGATCATCGCAAAGTATGTTGAAATGAACGTGGCCCATCCTTTTCGTGAAGGAAACGGACGTAGCACCCGCTTATGGCTGGACGCTATCTTGAAGAAAGAACTGCGTCAGGTCGTGGACTGGAGCAAGGTAGACAAAGACGACTACCTGTTGGCGATGGAGCGCAGCCCAATCAAGGACACCGAGATCAAGCTGCTCCTAAAGGCCGCTCTAACCGATCAAATCAATGATCGTGAGGTTTATATGAAAGGCGTGGATGCCAGTTACCGCTATGAGGGCTACAACACCTACAAGACCGGCGACATTTGAATTGAACTGGTTGCCTTTGGTGTTGCAAAGATGAGAGGTATTGAACGCTGAACCGTCAAGCGATTTTTCGCCCGCTTGCTAATTGCTTGCTAATTTGGACCCTAAAAAACAACCGAAATTAGCAAAATGTGATGGGATTTATTGAGGAGTGAAACCTGAAAAAATCCAGTAATATCAATGGTTTTCAGTCGATGATGATTTCTGATGAACAGCGTCCGGAGCCTTCTCCTAAGCGGTAGGTCGGAGGTTCGACTCCTCTCGGGCGTGCCACGTCGGAGCAAGCGCCATATCGCTTGCTCCGACTTTTTTAAAGTCAGAGCGCACTCATTCTGCTGTTTCTCGCTTCCAAACCGGACTCACTTCGTTGGGCGCTGGTTTGGTGCCGCCCTGCGGGCGGCTATTTTTCCTTTATGACAGAAATATCGGTTTAACCGCCCTTGCACGGCGGGGCAAGTGCCGTATCGCCTGCGCGGTCTTTTTGTGCCCTTGCCCCAAAAGACGGCATCCGTCCAGTCCCTCACACCAACATTCATGTGACCGTTTATTAATATTGACGCGTCCCCTTTTCAAAGCCGGTAGCCGCATCTCTCTTTATCGTATCAGTGTCCGGGGGCAGTACGCCGCCCCTGCCAGCAGGAGAGAGCGCTGGATTACAGAAGACCCCGCTCCTGACAGAAAGCCATAATATCCCCCACATAGTCCTCCCTGCACTTAATGGGAAGGTCAACATGGTCCACCCCCTGGTGGAGTACCAGCTTGGAGCCTTTCAGGGCCCTGAGAGTGCGGAGCATCAGTTCGGGGCTGCTGATGTTGTCCTCGGTCCCGCCCATCATAATGGTGGGGACAGTGATGCGGCCCAGCACCTGGGCAAGCTCCTCCTCTGTCTGAACTTTTGCAAAGGGTTTCCGGGGATTGAGAACAGCGGACTGGGCGGGCATGTTGGTCCAAAACTCCACAGTCTGCTCTACCGCTTTTTTGGCCTCTCCGCCGATGACGGGGTCAGACTCCAGAGGAACAAACGCCTTGGCACAGTAAGAGGCCTGCTTTTCCGCATAGGGGACCCAGGTCTCCCGGCTTTTCGCTGCGTTGATGGTGTCCATGCGGGCAGAGCCGGTTGGCTTGCCGTCCTTGAGATGGGGACCACTCCCGCTGGCAAAAAAGCCCCGCAGGCGGTCCGGGTGGTTCATGCACAGATGCCAGCCAATGCCGGCACCGTGGGAGTGGCCGGTGTAAAAAAATTTTTCTATCCCCATGGCATCGGCAAAATCCACTACGTCCTGAGCCCATACGTCATACCAGTCGTCTCCCAGGTCCTCTGTGACCATGGAGGAGGGGGCATAGCCCCGAATTCGGATGATGAAGGCATGAAAGCCGCAGCGGTCCGCCAGATCCTTGGTATAGTAGATATGGCTGTTGACAAACTGCTGCGCCTGGATGAGATAGCGGTCTCCCCGACCGAATTCTTCATAGTAGAGTGAAACATGGTTCAGATTCAGAATGGGCATAAAAGGTTCCTCCTCAGTTTGCAGATTGACGTTTTCCCTCGATTTGATGATCTGGATAGGGCCAGGGCCGCATGGGAATGCGGCGGCGGCAGTGGCTCATTCGCTCCATGTTGGATTCTACAACAAGGCTGAGACGCTGGCCGTTGAAACGGCAGTAAAATGTATTGTAGTCCATCCAATCTGTGGAGCGGACCTGAAAGATGAAGCAGAAATCAGAGGCCCAGCCGCCGCTGACCCAGTGCCGGACCGGACCCGTGTGAAACATCATGTTCAGCCGTTCGTTTTCCCTGGGCATGGAAAGAAAGGCATCATTGGCGATCCAATCCCCATGGAGACCGACCTGAAGAGTACAGGATTCCTGATCCGTTTCCAGGGAAATATGGGGCTGTCCCTCCCGCAGGGACAGAGAGAGGGTGCGCAGATGCCAGGGGTTCTCCTCCAGCACATAGACGCAGCCGTAGTAGTCGTCCAGAAAGCTGGGCTGTGCCGCTGTGCGCGGAGCGCAGGACCAATGGGACAGATAGGACTTGAGACGGGCGGATTCTCCATGGTCGGGGACGGCTTGGGGCTGTATGGCTGAATAGAGGGTATCCCAGAGGACGGCAGGGATCAGACCGCTGTCCTCCTCAATGGCGTTGCAGACGATGGCCATTTCCTTGTCCGGGAACAGAAAACCGAACTGACTGCGGCCGCCGTCCAGGCGGGCTCCCTCCCGGGCGTTGCGCCAGAGCTGGAAGCCGTAGCCTGCCAGCTGGTCGCTGTGCATGAAGGAGATAGAGGAGCAGCGCCGGGTAGGGACCTGGAAGGAGACAGCTGCCCGCACCAGTCGGGCGTCCAGCAGCTGTTGTCCATTCCAATTGCCCTCCTGAAGATAGAACAGGGAGAGCTTGGCGAAACCTTCCGCAGTACACATGGTGCGGGAGCCCTCCAGCTCCCCGCGCTGGGTCTGTTCCACAGTGCAGTAGATGCCCAGGGGCTCCAGAAAGCGGGGGAGCAGGAAGTCCAGATAGTTGATGCCGGAGACTTTCTTCACGATCAGGCCCAAGATGTGGGGGACACCGTTGTTGTAGAGAAAATGGGTGCCGGGTTCAAAGTCCAGAGGCTCCTCCAGAAAGGCGCGGACGCTGTTGGTGCTGTTGAGCACCGGTCGGAAGGTGTCCCGATCATGGCCGGTGGTCATGGTCAGGAGATGGTAGACGGTGATGGATTCCATCCTGGGGGTGACTGTTTCGGGCAGATCTTCCGGAAAAAGCTGAGTCAGGCGTGTCTTCAGTGAGACTAGTCCTTCCTGAATGGCGAACAGAACAGCTAGGCCGGTGAGGGCCTTGGCAGCGGAATAGATGCGCCGGGGGGTGTCGCCCTGATAGGGACGGCGGTTGGCCCCCAGCAGTTGAAAGCCGTTGCGGAAGATGTACAGACTGTGGAGATCGACATCCAGGCGGTCCAGCTCGGTCAGAAACTGCAGGATCGCACCGCTGGGAACGCCCTGGGAATCAGGGGAGGCGGTATGGAAGCGGCCTTCCAAATAGGGGACATAGTGCAAGGTGGTCCCCCTCCTTTCTGCGGCTGTCCGTCGTTAACCGACCAGACGAAAGCCGCCTAGAATTGCGACAAAAACAAGAACTGCGGAAAAAATGGGGGCGAGGATGGTCTGCTGCCGGATCAGCCTGCGGCGGAGGGACTCATCACTGCAGCCGGTGAGCACGGCGGCGCCCCCCTGGGAAAAGGGGCTGATGCTGCTGGCGGTCAGGCCCATCTGCATCCCGCAGTAAATGGTCCCCACTGGCATACCGGAGGCAGAGGACAGGGCGGAAAGCAGAGGAAGCATCATGGGAACCACCACGCCGCCTGAGACGAAAAAGCTGAGCACACACATGACCAGCACTACCCCAGGCAGGATCCAATGGGCGGGGATGGTGTTCTGGAGCAGATCGGACAGATAGCTGACGACCCCCATGGAGTTGGCCAGGGCCATGTACATGCCGGTCAGGGAGAGCATCAGCAGGGTGTCCCAGGGGATACGCGTCTGAACCACGCGGTGATAATCCGCAGTTTTCAGAAGCACGTTCAGCGTGATGCCGATGACCGCAAGAAACTGAAAGCTGCAGTAGGTGCTGATCCACTGGGTCACAGGATTGGGGAACAGCAGCTGGGCTGCGGCAGGCACCACGATCATAGCGATGATGCCGAGGATGATAAAGAGAGTCTGCCGCTGCCCAGTATCAAACGGGGCCGGTCTGGTGAGAGAGACCGCCGAGGATCTGACCCGCCAGCCCCTCAGGAGAACAAACATTGCCACATACAGAATGGTGTAAAATATTCCGCGGAAGGTAAAGAAGTCCACCACATATCCCGAGGAAGTGGAGAGATCGAAGTAGATCTCCAGCTGTCCCACATTGGTAGCATACCCGGAGGTCCAGGGCATGCTGCCACCCACCATGGAGGAGGTCCAGAGCGCCACGGATACCAGGAGCGGATCGATGCCCGCCTGGAGAGCCAAACTGAAGCAGATGGCAGACATGAAGAAGGGAGCGGCCCCACCAGCACCCAGACCGGCCACAATGGCGGACACGCCGAAAAACAACAGACCCAGAAGCCAGCCTGCCCCCCGGCAGGAGTAGAGCAGATGCTCCGCCACTTTTTTCAGTGTCCCGTTTTCCTGGGCAAAGCCGAAGAGAAATGTGGCCACCATAAAGTTAAAAAACAGGGGCACTGGAAAGAGGGCGACCACGCCGCCGGGGGTCAGACCGCCTGCTGTGGTGCCTAGCAGAAAGGCAAAGCTGAGCGAGATCAGGCCAATGTTGATGTTCAGCCTGGTCCCCAGGATTAGGGCAAGCACGATAAAAACAAAAAACAGGATCGTATTGAGCAAGCTTACATCCCCTTTCGCTCCAGCATCCGATACAAGGTGGCGCGGCTGATGCCCAGCAGTTCGGCGGCCCGGAGCTTGTTGCCGCCGCTGAGGGCCAGGGCTTCCTCCAGCGTATAGCGGCTGCGGAGGCTCCCACCGGCGGCGGAAAGCCCCCTGTTTTCCTGAATATAGGTCTCCACCAGCTCCGGACCGATCTCATCGGAGTCGCTGATGACGCTGACCCGGCGCACCATGTTCTGGAGTTCCCGGATGTTTCCGGGCCAGTCATAACGGAGCATGGCGGCTTTGGCTTGGCTGCTGAAGCGGAGATAGCGTCCCGCCCGCTCCGAGGTCTCGGAGAGAAAGGCGTCGGCCAGCAGGATAATGTCCCCCTGGCGCTGGCGCAGAGACGGGATACACAGTCCCAGCACATTGATGCGGAAGTACAGATCTGCCCGGAAGGTGCCCTCCCGGACCATAGAGACCAAATCACGGTTGGTGGCAGCAATAATGCGGATGTCAATGGGAATGGGAGTCTCAGCACCAATGCGGCGGATGCTGTGCTCCTGCAGGACACGCAGCAGCTTGCCCTGCATGGAGGGAGAGATCTCACCGATCTCATCCAGAAAAATAGTTCCGGTATGAGCACACTCGAACAGGCCCCGCTTGCCGTCCCGGCTGGCTCCGGTAAAGGCTCCCTTTACATAGCCGAACAACTCACTTTCCAGAATGCTTTCTGGGAGGGAGGCGCAGTTGACAGCCACAAATGGCATGTCCCGCCGGCGGCTGGCCCGATGAATTCCCTGAGCAAACATTTCCTTGCCTACACCCGTCTCACCCTGGATGAGCACAGTCTCGTCCACCTTGGAGTAGCGCAGGGCCAGCCTGAGCGCCTGCGTCATACAGGGGCTGTTCCCCAGAATGTGGTCAAAGGAATAGACAGCCTGATTTTCCTTGGTGGTGAGCGTACGGCGGATACTGACCTCGGAGCTCATGACCGTATTTACGTCCTGAAAGATGACCGACACACCCTCCAGCGTGCCGTCCCGCTTCCGCAGGATGGGCTCCGCATGGTAGAGAAAGATTCGGTCTTCCAGCTTGGCGATTTGATTAAGATAGGGACGGCGAGTAGAGATTACGTCAGCGATGCGGCTGAACTGGGGACAGACGTCATCCACAGAAAAGGCGACTGCATTGAGCTGGTCCAGCTTCAGATATTCGCTGGCCAGCCGATTCATCATCAGGATCTCACCCAGGCAGTCCACCGTAATGGCGGCATAGATGGAGGACTCCATCATGGGGGTCCCGGTCTCGGATTCATCCTGCCGCTTTTCCAGATAGGACTGGGCCAGAGAGATGGCCTTTCGGATCTCGGAATCCCGGGTCTTGATGAGTACAGTCGGGATCCCGTACTGCTTGGCGATCCTGGCCTGATAGTAGCCCCCCACCAGTACATCGATGTCCTGGACCTTCTCCAGCTCATGGGGGATCTTTTCCGGGGACACAGTAGGAAGCCATACCAGATCAATGGAGAGCAGGTCCCGGACATAAAACACATCCTTCAGAACTCGGCGGAAGCCAAAGATAGCGATGCGCTTTCCCAGCTTAGATGCCTCCAGCAGAGCGTCCATAACGTCCTCCGCCTGCAGATCCACCATAATTACGGGGACATCCACGCTCTGGCGCACGATTTTTGCAAACATGCCGAAGGCGATCAGAACTTTGGCGCCCTGGGCTACTTGGCTGCGGGATACCTCCTCAAGATCCTGGGTATTGGAGAGGACCACCTGGCAGTTGGCAGGGGATTCCCGCAAAATATTCTGGACCTTTTCGGCAGCCAGCAGGTCCGAGGCAATGAACGTAATGTCTGAGTGCATATCCCATCGCTCCTTTATTCGTTTCGGCGTTGCTCCGGGAGGGGGAGGACACACGCAGCTGAGCCGCCCCCGGGCCCGTGGGTGAAATATAACGATTATACCACAGCCCTGACCGAAATGCGGGGGAGCGAAACAGTCAGGCAGTCCTTTCCTGCTTTTCCAATCTGGACAAAATTACCACAGCCAGGGCAACGGCCAGGACCACAGGGACGACAAAGGCGGCAAAGCCCACACGGTAACCGAACACAGCGCACAGCACGCCGCCCACCGTGGAGGCCAGTGCAGAACCGATGTCCATGCCCAGGTAGTTGGTGGAATTTGCAGCGGCCTTCCGCTCCGCAGGAACGGTGCGCATAGAGATGGTCATCAGTACGGGAGAAATGCCATTCTGGCCGATTCCGATCAGGATACCGGAGATAATGAACCAGGTCAGATCCTGGGCAAAGGCGAGACACAGGAGGCCTGCAGAGAAGAACAGGCCTGCGGGGATCAGGGTGGCAATGGGTCCCTTCTTGTCGAGGAGAATGCCGAGGGCGGGGCGGGCGACCCAGCCCATGAGAGAGGCGGCGGTGGCAAACACGCCGATATTGGCGATCCCCAGCTCCTCCAGGGCAAAGGCAGCCATAAAGACGGTGATACCGGTCCGGGTGCCCTGAAAGGCCACATTGATGATCATGGGGGAGATGGCTTCCTTGGCAAACAGGTTGTTCAGCTTCAGGCCGCCGAACATGGACTGGCCGGGCAGGCGCGCTGGGACCTTGGTGGGGGCGGTGAAGCACACCAGCACCAGACCGAAGGCGGAGATGGCGGTAAAGACCAGCAGCATGGAGGCATAGCCCATGTACTCGGCCAGGGCAAAGGCCACAGGCTGGGAGACCGCAGAAGCGATCATCTGGGAAATCATGAAAAATCCCATGGCGGTCCCCAGATCCTCCCGGGGAACATACTCACTGACGATGACGGCGGTAATAGTGGAGATAAAAGTCCAGGATACGCCGTGGATAATTTTGGCCGGCACTGCAAAGGCGGAGTTGTCCATGCTCAGCGAATACATGAACACAGCCAGGGTCAGGGCCCCCACTGCAGCGATGTAGATCAGCTTTTTGTTGCCGCGGTCGGTAATAGGGGCAGAGAAGGGGCGGATGATGAAGGCGGCCCAGCTCATGGCGCTGGCAATGAGGCCGATAGTGGTCAGGTCCATGCCGGCCAGCCGCCAGCCTGCGCTGGTGACAGAGTTGGTCATAGAGTGGGTGATGCAGATGACCGTGTACGCCACAAAGAGCATAATAAAGTTCTTGTTGGCGATCTGGAAGAAGGTCTTCTTCTGCGGAACAGCATTACTCATTCAAATTTCCTCCCATTTTATAGTTTGTTTTGGAATTCCACAGATTAATACAAGCAAGTTCTGTGCCAACTTAATTTTATTAAAAATTACGGGAAAACGGCAGAAAAAAGGGGGTTTTTTAGAAATGATGCTGTCTCAAAAGTGTTTCATATCTGTCTCGCGATACAAAAAAGAGGACCATCAGCAAATTTGAAAGGCAGGAATATTTGGCTTGAACTGCCCGCTGCCCCGTACAGAAAAGAGAAGCTTGGTACCAGAGCAAAAAAATGCCCCCGCTGTGTACACAGCGGGGGCATTTCGGAGAGAACTTATTCAATGGCAATGCGGTTTTGAGTGGGCAGGGTCTGCTGGTCCTTCTTGGGCAGGGTCAGCATCAGGATGCCGCTGTCATATTTGGCATTGATCTCCTCGGGCTGCACATCGCCCACATAGAAGCTGCGGCTGCAAGTGCCGCTGTACCGCTCCTGGCGGATGTAGCGGCCCTCCTGGTCCTTCTGGTCCCGGTCCAAGCCCTTGGCAGCCTGAATGGTCAGATAGCCGTTTTGCAGCTCCACGCTGATCTCATCCTTCTGGAAGCCGGGCAGGTCGATATCCACCTCGTAGTGGTCCCCGGTCTCCTTCACGTCGGTCTTCATCAGATTCTTGGCGTGCTTGCCGTATAGGGGATTCCGGGCGCCGAACAGGCTCTTCTCCCAAGGCTCATCAAAGAATTCATCCAACAGGTTCTCACCAAAAATGCTAGGCAACATAAGTCATTCCTCCATTCGCGATCCTTATTTCGTGCCTGCCGGGGGACCTCTCAGGTCCCCCTCTTTCTTGGTACGCCCTTAGTATAGCACTGAAATTAGCACTGTCAAGTAGAGAGTGCTAAAATTCATAAAGTGTTCACAAGATATTGCAAAAAAAGACATAAACAGAACGAAAATGGAAGAAATATTCCGAAAAAGTTGGGGTGGTCAGAGGGGAGGTAGGGGAAACCCCTGCCCCTGGGCGCGCTGGAGGCCAAGCTCCATCAGGCGGCGGTCCGTGTCCAGGGTGGCGGGATAGGGCCAGCGGGGCGCACAGCGCTGGAACTGACGCCAGGACAGCAGGGCGGCCTCCGGGTCCCGCTGGGCCAGCAGAGCCCAGAGGAACTCCATGCGGCTGGTGGAGGGGGTGAACTTCCGGGTAGCCTTGCAGTAATGGAGAAGGGCAGGGGTGCGGAGGGGGGCCAGCTCCTCCTGGGAGCGGCCCAGGAGCAGGGAGCAGGAGAGCAGATCCACCGTCAGGTCCCACCGCTGGATGTCCAGCAGGCCAGAGGGGACGTCCAGCAGGGTTCGGAAAGCGGCTTCCGCCCCGGACAGGTCCCCCTGGTCCATGAGCCGGCTGGGGAGGAAGGATAGGGCGGCGGCGGTAAAGGGGTCCTGGGGCTCCAGGTCCTGGGGGAGCTGGAACCAGCGGGCGGGCTGGTCCCGGAGGGGGATGCCCCGCTGGAGGAGGGCGTGGCACCGCAGCTGGAGGGCGAAGGTCCGGCGGGCCTGGGGGCTGCGGGAGAGCAGGTGCAGGTTGAAGCCGTCGTTGGCCACCCCGTCCATGGAGAGAGGGATGAGGTTGACGGCCCCCAGAAACAGGCCGGCAGCTGCAAAGATCAGCAGGAAGACCGGCCAGGGAAAGGGGAGGAGAAAGGCGGTCAGGGCCGCCGCCAGGGCGGAAAGCAGATTGGCCAAGCCGCCCCCAAGATTATAAAGCCGGAAGGGGACCTCGTCCCCGTCTGGGGGCTCCAGCAGGCACTGGCCGCCAGTGCCGGGGAGGTAGAAGCGGCGCAGGACCAGGCGGCCATTCTGGCGGAGCAGGGTGAAAGAGCCCACCCGGAAGGAGAGGAAGCGGTAGCCGGAGAGCAGGCCGCAGACTAGGTGACCGCCCTCGTGCAGGATGGCCTGGAGCCAGAAGGAGAGGATCAGGCAGGCCAGGGAGGGCAGCAGGACAGTCATTCCATAGGGGTCCAGAGCCCACATGAAGAAGTAGCCCCCTGCGGCCCCCAGAAGGGCGGCAGGGATAAGGACAGCCAGCTTCCGCCAGGGGACGGTGTGCCGCTTCAAACGATCAGTCCTTTCTGTTGTGACATGTCGAAAAAATACAAATAGGAGAGAAAAGCTCACCCCTCCGCCCAGTCCTCATAGGGCACAAAGGTAAATGAGATGTCCCAAGGCTGCTGGTGGTAGACCAGATAGACGATGTCTCCCTTGCCTGCCATCTCATTGGCGGTGAACTGGGGAAAGGGGACCAGGGGCAGGGTGATCTGGCTGGCGCCTCCGTCAGCCTGGGCGCGGGCGGTGTCCAGCCGATGGACCCAGACGGCAGCGTTGCAGGCATACACTGCCACCAGCAGGACCCCAGCGGCGGCAGCCGCCCGATTCAGGCGGGTGAGGGGCCGCAGGCCCTCTGCCCGGGCACGTCGGAAGAGCACTGACGCGGCCAGGCACAGAAACAGGTAGCTGGAGAAGAACATCCGGGCGTTCACCGGGGAGACCACCAGCATGGGGCCGGTGACCACCAGCAGGGAGGCCACCCAGAACCAGAGCTCCCGCCTGTCCGCGCCGCCCCGCCACTCGGCCGCCAGGATCAGCCAGAGCAGGGCCAGAGCCAGGCCCAGCCAAAGACATTCCTCCCGGTACAGGTCCCGCCGCTTCAGAACGACCAGAAGGCGGTCATAGCCGATGTAGAGGTGGAGGGGGAGGAGGAGGCAGGCCCACAGCCTCCAGCGGGGGCAGCCCTGCCGCCGTACCAGCCACAGCAGCAGGAGGCTGATGGTCAGGCAGAGGGGAATGGGGCGGAGGAGGACCTCGGTAAAGATGACAGGCAGGTTGTCCCGGGCCAGATCCAGCCCCACCCCCCGCAGGCCGCTGTCCACCTGAGCGAAGACGGAGTTGGTCATGCTCAGGGCCAGCCCGGCCCAGCTGCCTGCCAGCAGGGCGGCCCGGAGAGACGGGGCGGGCAGGAGGCCCCGGAGGGCGGGGACCAGTCCGGCCAGAGCCATAGCGGAGGAGAGGAGGACCAGATAGGCGGTATTGTGCTCGGTGAACAGACCGATGGACAGGGAGAGGAGCAGGACGAGGGGCCAGCGGTCCGGCCGCCCCTGGCGGAGCAGGAGAAGCAGGGGGAGCAGGAGCAGGGTGGGGGCCAGATAGTTGGCCCAGGCCGCAGACCAGCTGTACACCTGCTGCCAGATGCCCCAGGGGGCCCATACCACCAGGAAGAGGGCCAGGGCAAAGGATTCCCGGCCGCCTGCCGGCCCGCCCTGGAAGAAGCGGGAGAGGAGCAGGGTGAGTCCCAGCATCCCGCCCCCCAGGATCAGCACCCGGAGGGGCCAGAGGGGGGAAAACGCCAGCTTGCCCAGGATCAGCCCCAGCAGGTTGCCCAGATACCGGCCGTTGGATGGGACGCCCAGCACCACGCCCTCCTGGGGGATGGGGCGGACCAGCAGGAAGTCCTTCCAGGAGGCGAAGTCCCAGTAGATGAAGTAGCAGTCGTCGCACTCAGGGACGAAGAGGAGGGCGAGGAGCAGGAACAGGGCAGCGGAGAGCAGCACGTCCCAGCGCCGCCGGCGGGTGGTCATGGAGAGGCCTCCTTTCGGGGGATGAAAAAGCGGCCCCAGCCGCCGGTCAGGCCGGGGGAGGGGCCGTTTGTTCGCTTTGGGTGTTCTGGCATGGAAGGGGGATCACTTCTGGCCGCCCTTCAGGGCCTTCATCCGGTCGCCGTGGTCCAGGATGCGCTTGCGCAGCCGGAGGTTCTCCGGGGTGCACTCCAGCAGCTCGTCGTCAGCCAGGAACTCCAGGCACTGCTCCAGAGACATCTGGCGGGGCGGGATGAGGCGCAGGGCATCGTCAGAGCCGGAGGCCCGCATATTGGTCAGCTGCTTTTTCTTGCACACGTTGACGGAGATGTCCTCTGCCTTGGGGGTCTCACCCACGACCATGCCGGCGTACACCGGGGTGCCGGCGCCGATGAACAGCACGCCCCGCTCCTGGGCGTTGAACAGGCCGTAGGTCACTGCCTCGCCGGTCTCGAAAGCCACCAGGGAGCCGGTGTTCCGGCGCTGGATCTCCCCCTTCATGGGGGCGTAGCTGTCAAAGACGGAAGCCATGATGCCCTCGCCCTTGGTGTCGGTAAGGAACTCGTTGCGGTAGCCGAACAGGCCCCGGGCGGGGACCAGGAACTCCACCTTCATCCGGTCGCCCACGGGGGTCATCTCCACCAGGTCGCCCTTGCGGGAGCCGATCTTCTCCATCACCGCACCCACACAGTCAGAGGGCACATCCACTACCAGGCGCTCGATGGGCTCGCACTTCACACCATCGATCTCCTGATACAGAACACGGGGGGGAGAGACCTGGAGCTCATAGCCCTCTCGGCGCATGGTCTCGATGAGGATGGACAGGGACATCTCACCCCGGCCGGCCACGTTGAAGGCATCAGTGCTGTCGGTCTCGGTCACCCGGAGGGAGACGTCCTTCATGGTCTCCCGGATCAGCCGCTCCCGCAGCTGGCGGGAGGTGACGAATTTGCCCTCCCGTCCGGCAAAGGGGGAGTCGTTGACGGAGAAGGTCATTTCAATGGTGGGGGCGGAGATCTTCACGAACTCGATGGGCTCCACCGCGTCGGGGGCGCAGATGGTGTCCCCGATGGTCACGTCGCCGATGCCGCTCATGGCGATGATGTTGCCGGCGGTGGATTCGGTGACGGGGACCTTGCCCAGGCCGTCGAACTCATACAGCGCGGTGGCCTTGGCCTTCTTGGGGGCGGCGTCGGGGTCGTGGTAGTTGCACACCGCGATCTCCTGGTTCTGCTTGATGGCGCCCCGCTCGATGCGGCCGATGGCGATGCGGCCCACGAACTCGTTGTAGTCGATGGAGGAGACCAGCATCTGGAAAGGGGCGTCCACGTCCGCCTCGGGGGCGGGGATATACTCCAGAATGGTGTCGAACAGGGGCTTCAGGTCGCTGCCCGCCACATCGGGCTGGACAGAGGCCGTGCCCTGACGGCCAGAGCAGAACAGCATGGGGGAGTCCAGCTGCTCCGGGGTGGCATCCAGGTCCAGCAGCAGCTCCAGCACCTCGTCGATGACCTCGTACACCCGCTGGTCGGGGCGGTCGATCTTATTTACTACCACGATGACCCGGTGGCCCAGCTCCAGGGCCTTGGACAGCACGAAGCGGGTCTGAGGCATGGGGCCCTCCGCGGCGTCCACCAGCAGGATGACGCCGTTGACCATCTTCAGGATGCGCTCCACCTCGCCGCCGAAGTCGGCGTGGCCCGGAGTATCCACGACGTTGATCTTCACATCCTGATACTGGATGGCGGTGTTCTTGGCCAGGATGGTGATGCCCCGCTCGCGCTCCAGGTCGTTGGAGTCCATAACGCGCTCCACCACGGCCTGATTTTCCCGGTACACGCCGGACTGCTTGAGCATCTCATCCACCAGAGTGGTCTTGCCATGGTCAACGTGGGCAATTATGGCAATATTTCTCAGTTTTTCGTTCTTCATCATTTTTCCTCCTACCAGCAATATGGCAAGACCACTCGGGGCCCCATCGCCGATGGGGCGCGCCGAATGGCGCGTACAAGCTTTTGTCCGGAAGAAAAAGCTTGACGCAGGCGGAATTTATTTCCGCCAAGCATTTAAATATCTGGGGTCCCTGCGGGGCATCAGGCCCGCGGGGCGGCCATACCGTGGCCGGCGTGGGCGATCATGGCGGCACGTCTCTGTTTTTCGCGCTTTGCGGCCGCTTCTCATTTAAAGACACAAAACCATATGAGACGCCGGAGAGGAGGCTCAAATGGCGGATCGCCGCAGATCAGCGGGAAGCGCTCCCAAAAGGGGAGGTGTTCGTGTTGACGTAATATTATACAGCGCCCTTTCGAGAAACGCAACATTTTTTGCGGAAAAACAGGAGAGGATCTATTTGGATCCCCGATTTGACACGGAGAAGCGGAAAAATAGGAGAGGATATTGTGATTTCGCCAAAAATTTGAGGCGGGAAAACGGGGGGCACAGGGGAGCCCACGGACAGAGTGGGGAGGACGGGACGGGGGCCACAAGATATCGTGAAAAAACCGGAAAAAGACGAGAAAAAGAAATAAAAAATTTACATTTGGAGAGGAGAAAAAGGGGTTGACGTAAAGCGGGATTGCGTGTATAGTACGTTTGTAACCAAATTGTAACATTTTCTTTTCCGTTCTGTCACTTTTGGGGCAGCGGGAAATTTGATCTGGAAGAGGTCATGATTCATGGACGAGGTTTTGCACAAGCCCGCCGGCCGCCGGCCCCGGCAGAGTGACGGCCGGGAGCTGTCAGCTCAGGAGCAGCTGGGGCTGCTGGCGCGCCGGGTGGTCACAGATTGGAAGCATTTTTATCAGTGGGCCCGGTTCCATGGCCGCCGTGTGATCCACACGGTCCATGACCTGGCGGGGGGGAACCGCGCCACCGGTCCGGTCACCTTTCTGGCGGTGTCCGGAGCGCTGGGACTGGCGCTGACTGTCTCCACCCTATACGCCCCGGCCTATACTGTCACGGTGGACGGGGATACTCTGGGTGTGGTGAGCGACCAGGCTGTGGTAGCCGACGCGGTGGCTCAGGTGGAGCGCCGAGGCACGGAGATCCTGGGACACGACTACCAGGTGGAGGGGCAGATCGGTTATGATTTCACCCTTTCCCTGCGGTCTGAGCTGACCCAGCCCGACCAGGTGGAGAACTACTTCCTGGAGCAGCTCAGCCAGGTAGCCGATGGCCTGCGCCGCTATCAGGTCAGCGTCAACGGCGTGGCGGTGGGCTCCGTGGAGGAGATGGGAGCCCTGGAGTCCGTGCTGGACCAGCTGAAGGGCCAGTATGTGAATGAGAACACCATCTCCGCTGAATTTGTAGACGACATCCAGGTGGAGGATGTCTACTCGGAGGAGGGGCAGATGACCGCCGAGGAGCTCCAGACCGCCCTGATGGCCAACACCACTGGCGACACCACCTACACGGTGGTGAAGGGAGACACCTTCAACGCCATCGCCTATGCCAACGACATGTCTGTCAGCGACCTGAAGGCGCTGAATCCGGGCATCGATATCAACCGACTGATGATCGGGGACGTGCTCAATGTGAAGGAGCAGATCCCTCTGCTGTCGGTGACCACGGTGGACGACGTGACCTATACCGAGCCCATCGCATGCCCGGTGGAGGAGGTGAAGGACTCCAGCATGTATGTGGGGGACTCGAAGATCCTGACCCAGGGTACAGAGGGCGAGGCCCAGGTCCACGCCCAGGTGACCTATGTGAACGGGAGCGAGACCCAGCGGGAGATCCTGTCCTCCACCACCCTGCGCGAGCCCACCACAACAGTCAAGGCGGTGGGGACCAAGGAGAAGCCTAAGACAGCCTCCACTGGAAGCTACTCCTGGCCCATCCGGGGGCGGATCACCTCCTACTTTGGCGGGCGGAATATTTTCGGCAGTTACAGCTACCACTCCGGCATCGATATCTCCGCCTCCTACGGTGCGGCCATCAAGGCGGCAGACGGCGGCACCGTCACCTTCGCCGGCTACAAGGGGAGCTATGGCTATCTGGTCATCATCACCCACGACAACGGCACCCAGACCTATTACGGCCATAACTCTTCCCTGTTGGTGTCCGCAGGACAGAAGGTGTACAAGGGACAGCAGATCGCCAAGGCGGGCAGCACCGGCCGGTCCACCGGCACCCACTGCCACTTTGAGGTGCGGGTGAACGGCACCTCGGTGAATCCCCTGTCCTATCTCAGCTGAACGACCAGAAACCATTTGGGCTCCGGCACAGGAAAGGCTGTGCCGGAGCCTTTTCATGCCCCTTTGTACATGCGGAATAACGGGGGAATAAGAAAAGTCCCGCCGCTCAGGAGCCTGAGCGGCGGGACTTCTGATCGTTAGTCAGAAGGAAAGGAGGACCCGATCACAGATGGATGGCCTGGACCACCTTGGCACACCGGGGGCACAGGGTGGGATGGGCCGCATTGGCGCCCACCAGGGGGTGGTGCTTCCAGCAGCGCTCGCACTTGTCTCCATTGGCCTCGCTCACCAGTACCCGCACACCGGCGATGGGGGTGTCGCTCCCCTGGGCGTACAGAGCCGGGTCGTCCGACACCTCCACGTCGGAGACGATGAACAGGTCGGCCCACTGGTCCTGGAACTTCTCCTGAAGGGCGGTCAGGTTGTCCGCCTGGTCCTGGGCCCGCACCAGAGTGATGTGGGCCTCCAGGCTCTTGCCGATCTTCTTCTCGTTCCGTGCGGCCTCCAGGGCGGCGTTTACCCCGTCCCGCAGCTGGATCAGAGCAGTCCAGGAGACCAACGCGCCCATGTCGTAGTCCTGGAAGGGCTGGTTCATCTCATTGAGGACCACATTGCGGGGGTCGTCACCCTCCCGGTGAGGCATGGCCTGCCAGATCTCGTCGCAGGTGAAGGCCAGGATGGGGGCGAACAGCTTAGTAATGGTGTCCAGGATCATCCACAGAGCGGTCTGAGCGGAGCGGCGCTCCAGGCTGTCCACTCCCTCACAGTACAGACGGTCCTTGATGATGTCCAGATAGAAGGAGCTGAGCTCCACCACACAGAAGTCGTTGATGGCGTGGGAGACCACATGGAACTCGTAGTTGTCGTAGGCGGCAAAGCACTTTCGGATCAGCTCGTTGAGCTTGGTCACCGCCCAGCGGTCCAGCTCCAGCATCTCCTCCGGGGACACCAGGTGATCGGGGTCAAAGCCGTCCAGGTTGCCCAGGCAGTACCGGGCGGTATTGCGGAACTTCAGATAGTTCTGGCTGAGCTGCTTAAAGATGTTGTCCGAACAGCGCACGTCCACATGGTAGTCGGCAGAACCCGCCCACAGCCGGAGCAGGTCGGCACCATACTTCTTAAAGATCTCCGCGGGGTCTACGCCGTTGCCCAGGGACTTGTGCATAGCCTTGCCCTCGCCGTCCACGGTCCAGCCGTGGGTGACGCACTCCTGGAAGGGAGCCCCCTTGCCCAGCGCGCCCACGGCGGTGAGCAGGGAGGACTGGAACCAGCCGCGGTACTGGTCCAGACCCTCCATATACATGTCGGCGGGCCAGAAATTCTGGTCCTTCTGCATGGAGGCGAAGTGGGTGGAGCCGGAGTCGAACCAGCCGTCCAGGGTGTCCTCCTCCTTGGTGAAGCCCGTCCTTGAGCCGCAGTGGGGGCAGGCGAAGTCCTCTGGCAGGATATCCTTGGCCTCCATCTCATACCAGGCGTTGGAGCCCTTCTCACCGAAGAGCCTGCTCACAGCCTCAATGGTCTCGTCGGTGACGATGGGCTTGCCGCAGTCGGCACAGTAGAACACCGGGATGGGCAGGCCCCAGCGGCGCTGGCGGCTGATGCACCAGTCGGCCCGCTCCCGGATCATGGAGATCATCCGGTCCTTGCCCCAGGCAGGGAGCCACCGAACATCGTCGCAGGCGGCCACCGCCTCGTCCTTGAAGGAGTCCACGGAACAGAACCACTGGGGGGTGGCCCGGAAGATGATGGGTTTTTTGCAGCGCCAGCAGTGGGGATAGGAGTGAACGATCTCCTCACTGGCGAAGAGGGCTCCGCTCTCCTTCAGGTCGGTAAGGATGACCGGGTTGGACTCCTCCGTCTTCAGGCCGGCGTACTTGCCCGCGTAGTCAGTGTGGCGGCCCTGGTCATCCACAGGGACCACCAGCTCCACCTTGTAGCGCTTGCAGGTCTCGTAGTCATCGGCGCCGAAGCCGGGGGCGGTGTGGACGCAGCCGGTGCCGGAATCCATGGTGACATACTCGGCGCAGCACAGCAGGGATTCCTTATCCAGGAAGGGGTGCTGGGCCTTCATATACTCGAAGTCCTGGCCGCGGAACTGCTTAACGATCTCATAGTGGTCAAAGCCGCCCGCCTGCATCACCTTGGCGCACAGGGCCTCGGCCACGATGTAGAGCTCTCCATTGTCCGCCTTGACCAGCACATAGCTCTCCCGGGGGTGAACGGCGATCGCCAGGTTGCCGGGCAGGGTCCAAATGGTAGTGGTCCAGATGACGAAGTACATGTTGGACAGGTCGCCATATTGGCTCAGACGGCCCAGATCGTCCTTTACCCGGAACTTCACATAGACAGTGGTGCAGGGGTCGTCCTGGTACTCGATCTCCGCCTCGGCCAGGGCGGTCTCGTCGTGGGGGCACCAGTACACGGGCTTAAGCCCCTTGTAGATGTAGCCCTTGCGGTACATGGAGCCGAAGACCTTGACCTCCTCCGCCTCAAAGCCGGGGTCCATAGTCTTATAGGGGTGCTCCCAGTCCCCCAGCACACCCATGCGCTTGAAGCCCTCCATCTGGATGTCGATGTATTTCTGGGCGTAGTTGTGGCAGGCGGTGCGGAACTCTGCCACGCTCATCTTCTTGCGGTTGAGCTTCTGCTCCTTGATGATGGCGGACTCGATGGGCATGCCGTGGTTATCCCAGCCGGGGATGTAGGGGGTATAGCGGCCCCGCATGGCGTACATGCGGGTGATGAAGTCTTTGATGGACTTGTTCAGGGCGTGGCCCATGTGCAGATTGCCGTTGGAGAAGGGAGGGCCGTCATGGAGGGCGAAGCGGGGTTTGCCCTCATTCTTCTTCAGCAGCTCGTGGTACAGGTCCATGTCGTTCCAGCGCTGGAGCATCCCGGGCTCCCGGTTGGGCAGACCGGCCCGCATGGGGAAGTCAGTCTTGGGGAGATTGATGGTCTTGTTGTAGTCCATGGGTTTGCTTCCTCCTATTCTGGGTCTTTTTTAGACTTTTCGATCAAATTACATAGAAATGTGACCAGGCCACACGCCCGGCAGAGCATAGCGTGGGGAAATTCCGGAAACGGGTCCCGCGTGAACATACTGGTGGTGTCATCACCTGGGGGGCCCAGTTCCACCATATCCGTGGGGCTGTGAAAAAACCGCAATTCCTGCTGGGTCCAGAAGGGATATTTTTGCGTGTGCATGGTCCCTTCTTCCATAAGAAGGCCGCACTTAGGGCACTTCATCAAAGCCACTCCTCTCTGGAAAAACAAAAACGCCCTTGTCTCTCAAAGAGACAAAGGCGAACAAGACCTCTGCGGTACCACTCTTCTTGCCGGAAGGGCATCCCGTCCCAGCCACTCAAATGCTGCCCGGTAACGGGGGCGTCCGGAGGGGCTTACTCAGGTTCAGCCCCCCTGCTCCAAGGTGATCTTCCCCAGCCCCTCCCGTCCGCCTTGCACCAAACGGCGGCTCTCTGTGCGTCTCGGAGGCGGGTACTCTTCCTTTTCTGCGCATGATAACGATATACCCTTATATTTTATCCACTTTATTGAGGAATGTCAAGAATTTTGTTGAGGATTTTCATGTCTAGCACGCTCCAGTCATAGGTGCGCAGAGCGCCCCCTCCGCACGGCGGAGGGGGCGCTTCCAGTGTATCTCTGCGATCTTATTTGATCTCATAGTCCCGGCCGAACTGGAGGTTGCCGAAGTCGATGCGGCGGGTGCCGTGGACCGGCTCCTCCTCAGGCTCCTCCTCCGCCTGGGGGGCGGGGGGGAACTCTGCAGTGTCCGACAGGTCCTCTGGGCCCTCCGCAGCCTCCTGGGCGGCCTGGGCCTTTAGATTCTCGGCGGTGGCGTCTGCCATGGCCTGGGCCACCAGGCGCTGGACATTGTCATCGATCTCCTCCACGGCCTCCTCTACCGGGTCGGCCTGGGAGACCGGGGCGTCGGGGCACAGCTGGGAAAGGCCGTCCAGGTAGCGCAGCTCCTGCTCGTGGAGGGCCCGCACCTTGGCCACATAGGCAGCGGTGGCGGATTGGGCGGCGGACAGACGGAACTCCTCGTCGCCGGCCTGCTTGCGGATATTGGCCACCCGCTCCTTGGCCTCCCCTTCGGCGTCGGAGAGGATCTGGGCCTTTTTGGCCTCCGCCTCCTTCACCAGCTCGTCGGCCATCCGCTGGGCGGTCATCAGCGCCTTGCGCATGGCGTCCTCGGTGGCGCGGTACTCCTCCACCTTCTCCACCAGGACCTTCATCTTGCTCTTCAAAACGGCGTTCTCATTGTACAGTGAGGTATAGTCCGCTGTGAGCAGATCCAGAAATTCATCCACCTGAGCCATGTTGTAGCCGCCGAAGGAAGCCTTGGGAAAGGCGCGCTCGGAGACCTCCTGAGGAGTGAGCATATTCATTACCTCCTAAATCAAAACGCTTTTTTCAGCGCAGGACCTCGTCGTCGTTCTGGGCGCGCCAGTCAAAATACTGTTCCAGGACCACGGGAGTGCCGTCGTCCCAGGTGAGGTGGGTCACCAGATAGCCCATCAAGTCCGACAGGGCCTGTCCGTACAGCCGCTGGGCCGTCCAGATACCCTCTTCGGCTGGGAGCAGGGCATAGATATCCCCCTCCTCCCAGGAGGCGGGGGCGCAGGGCCAGGCGAGAGTCCCGTCCGCCTCATAGAGCGGTCCCTCTCCCCGCTCCAGCCATTGGAGCAGGTCCAGCGTCTCCACGGTGCCGGTCTCGGGTACGGTGATCTGGGCGGTCATGCCGGCCTGAACGCTCTGGATAGACCAGAGGGGGAGCTCCAGGACCTGAAAAGCTCCCTTGTCATAGGAGAGGACATGCACTTCCAGCATGCCGGCCCCGGCCCCATTGGACTGTGGGATCAGACCGGCCACCACCAGGGACGCGCCCTGCCGGTCCTGAATGGAGAAGAACAGGGGCTGATCCTGCTGGGGAGAATAGTAATAATACCGGCCATTCAGGTCACAGGTGACCAAGTCATCCCCAATCTGGGCCTCTACATACCAGCGGAACAGCAGATTCCGGGAATCCGAGCCCTCCGGCGGCAGCGCCTCAGGGGGCAGGTCGTCCGCGGCCTGAAGGGCATACAGGCGGACGGCCTCCTCTGCGCCGTCTCCGTCCAGATCCATGGAGAGGCAGCCATGCTCCATGAGGAGCGGGGCCTGCGGCTCCTCGTCTTCGGAGGCGGAGGCGGCCCCTCCGCCGGCGCAGCCGGACAGCAGGGCCAGGAGCAAAAGGAGGGGGAGGAGCCGGCCCGGCGGCCGAACGGCGACGCGTCCCATCTGCTCAGAAGTACAGCCCGTTGTTCTCCAGCTCGTCGATCAGATCCCCCAGGATGTCCACATTGTAGGGGGTGATGATATAGGTGGAGATGGCCACCTTCTTGATCTTGCCCTCGTTGGCATAGGCCACGCCGGAAAGAAAATCCAGCAGGCGGCGGGCGATCTCCTTGTTGGTGGACTCCAGGTTGAGCACCACGGTGCGCTTCTCCCGCAGATGGTCGGCGATCTCGCTGGCGTTCTCAAAGCGCTCTGGCTTTACCAGCACCACCTGGAGCTGAGTAGTGGTGTGAATATTGACGACCTTGTTGCTGCGGCGCTCCGGCTCGACCGGGGCGCTGTACAAAGAGCCCGTGCGGTCCATCCGCTCGGAGCGGTCCCGGCGCTCAGGGACGGCAGCACGAGGCGCCGGCTCAAACTCCTCGAAATCGTCCTCGTCCTCATCCTCGTAGGGGTGGGCCAAGCGCTTGAGTTCATCCATAAATCCCATAGCGGTATCCTCTCTTTTCCTTGGTGTAAGCTCTGCCGCCGGTTCAACGGGCGGTGTGCATGGGCGGCCGGGGGCCGAACAGCGCGGTGCCGACCCGGACCAGCGTGGCCCCCTCGGCGATGGCGTCCTCAAAGTCGCCGCTCATTCCCATGGACAGGCAATCGATATCACATTGATTATCGGACATTTCGCGTCTTATGTCAACAAAAAGCTGATACATTTTTGCAAAAAAAGGCCGATTGGCACCGGGGAGGGGGCTGATAGGCGGGATGGCCATCAAACCCCGCAGGCGCACATGGGGCAGGGACTGAGCCAGCTCAGCCAAGGGACGGAGCTGGGCTGGGTCCACCCCGCCCTTGCTCTCCTCCATGCCGATATTTACCTCCAGCAGGATGTCCTGAACCAGGCCCAGCTTGTCCGCCTGGGCCTCCACAGCCCGGAGCAGATGCTCCGACCCCACCGACTGGATCAGGTCCACCCGTCCCACCACCTGCTTGACCTTGTTGGTCTGGAGGTGGCCGATAAAATGGACCCGGGCGCCCTCATAGGCGCCGGCGGCCAGGTGGGCGGTGAGTTCTTGGACCCGGTTCTCTCCGCACAGGGTGATGCCGGCGGCGATGGCGGCGCGGATGGTGTCGTCGCTCTGCACCTTGGTGGCGGCGCACAGGGCGATATCCTCCGGGCGGCGGCCGGACGACTCTGCCGCGGCCGCCATGCGGGCCCGGACTGCCTGGACCTGCTGTTGGATGGACATATGCAATCTCTCTCTTTCTCTACAGGTGACGGGCTGCCGGATGGGCGGCCCTCAGAAATTCAGCAATTTCCCGTCATAGAGCCCGGTGGCCCGGACGATGACCTCGTCCCCCGCCCGCAGGACGGCCCGCCCCTCGGTGGCGGGGGAGACCACATAGAAGTCGGACTCCTCGGTGAGGATCTCCACCGGCTTGAATTCTGCCCGGCCGCCCACCAGGGTATAGACCCCCACCAGGTTGGTCTGGACGGTCTCGCCGGTCTCCGGATCGGTGGACTCCTGGGTGACCATGCGCAGAGCGGCCTTGGGGATGCGCAGGCCGGAGCTGCTGCCGAAGATGAGCTCCACTGTCTGGCCGCGGAGCAGAGTGATCTGGGACAAATAGCGGTTGGAGGAGAGGACCACCACCGCACGGCCGTCCACCGCCTCCCCCACCTGCTCCAGCGTCATGGGGACGTCCTGGCTGAAGGAACCGGAAAAGCGGGCGGTGACGGAGCTCTCCTTGGACAGGCGCAGGGCCTCCTCCTCCGAGACCGCGGCCGCGAAGTACCAGCGGTCGGAGGTGATGAGCTTGCCGGCGGTGCCGGAGGGGGCCGTGACCTGCTGCCCGGCCAGGGCATCCAGGTCGGCGGGGGTCATGGTCAGGATGGACTGAGGGGTGAGCAGGCTCTCATAGCCGTCGGCCAAAGAGGAGAACACCCCCGCGGCAGGAGCGGTGATGCGGCTGGTGACGCTGCTGGACTGGGTGCGCAGGGCGCGGTACTCCTCTATCAGCGACTGCCGCAGGGCGGAGAGCTGGGAGGAGTCAAGCCCCTCACCATAGGTGTAGCTGCGCTTGAGCACCTGGCTTTTCAGCTCCATCACGTCGTCGTCCAGCTGACGGTAGGAGCCAGAGGCGGAGGCGAACCGCAGGGAGGCCAGGGACTGGAGGATGGATTCGTCCAGCCGGGCGGCGGAGACGACGTCGTCGGTCTGGTTCATGGCGTAATCCAGCAGCTCGATCTCCATGGCCAGCTCCTCCATCTGAGCCTGGACGTCCAGCGCCTGGCTGTTCTGGTGGACCAGAGCCACAGTCTGGCCCCGGCCCACTTCCTCCCCTTCTGCCCGGGTAATGTCCAGGATGCCCGATTGGGCGGGGAGGAGCTGTTCCTCCCGCACCACCCAGCCGTCTGCCTCTAGGCTGTCATTGGCAGTATAGGAGTAGGTGAGGGTAGTGGTGAAGGGATCGGTAAAGCTGTCCCAGGCGTAGACGCCCAGATAGGCGGCCAGCATCACCGCCAGAAGGACGATGACCAGCGTGACCAGACTGTTGCCCTGTTTCATGTGACCGGCTCTCTTTCTCTTTTGCGGATGGGTGTGGGGATGGGGCGGGAGTTACTCCAGCTCGCCGGGCTGGCAGAGGGGGACGGGCCGCTCCGGGACGATAGTGGAGATGGCGTGCTTGTAGATCACCTGCTGCTTGCCATCGCTGGTGAGGACCACGGTGAAGGCGTCAAAGCCGGTGACATAGCCCCGCATCTGAAACCCGTTCATCAGAAAGATGGTGACGGGGCGGCGGTCCCGGCGGACCTGGGTGAGGAAGATCTCCTGAAGATTGTTGGTTTTCTGCATGGTGAGCACTCCTTTTTTCTTTAAGGCGGAGCAGAGCTCGGCCCGAGTGCCTCTATACTAAACCAAATTCTTCCAAATATTTTGTCGAAGTCCGGCAGGCCGCTTCAAAATCAGGCTCCGGTCCCCAGAAGAGCCATTTGGCCCCTTCGGTACGGCGGAACCAGGTGAGCTGGCGCTTGGCGTACTGCCGGGAGCGGAGCTTGATCTCCTCCGCGGCGGCGCAGACATCTCCGCCGCCGCGCTGCGCGGCGGCCATTTCCTTGTAGCCGATGGCCTGCATGGCGGTGCACCGCGCCGGGACACCGGAGTCCAGGAGGGCCCGGACCTCCTCCGCCAGGCCTGCGGCCATCATCTCGTCCACCCGCCGGTCGATGCGCGCCCACATGTCCTCCCGGCGCTGAAAGGCCAGGGAGAGGGTGAGGGCATCGTACCGGAGCGGGAGGGCCCGGGTCTCCCGGTTATGCTGGGAGATGGTCTTTCCGGTCTGCTGAAAGACCTCCAGGGCCCGGACGATGCGCTTGCGGTCGTTGGGGTGGAGGCGGGCGGCGGCCTCCGGGTCGGCGGCGGCCAGCTCCCCCAGCATGGCCTCCCCCCCCAGGGCGTCAAAGCGGGCCTCCAGCCGGGCGCGGAGACCGCCGTCGGGGGAGAAGGGGGCGAAGGTGCGGCCGGAGAGGAGGGAGTCCAGGTAGAGACCCGTCCCGCCGGCCACGATGGGGAGCTTGCCCCGTGCCAGGATGTCGTCCACGCAGGGGGCGGCCAGCTCCACGTACCGGGCCACGGAGAAGTCCTCCTCCGGGTCGGCTACGTCCAGCATGTGGTGGGGGATGCCCCGCATCTCCTCCGGGGTGGGCTTGGCAGTGCCGATGTCCATCCGGCGGTAGACCTGCATGGAGTCGGCGGAGACCACCTCGCCGCCGTGGCGCAGGGCCAGCTCTACGGCCAGGCGGGTCTTGCCCGAGGCGGTGGGGCCGGAAATGACCAGGATCTTTGGGGGCATGGGAGACTCCTTTCAGCGGGCTCAGGGGCCGGTATAGAGAAAGCCTGCCTGGTCCAGCGCGGCGCGGACCCGGTGCCAGGCGGCCTCATCTGGGCAGAGGATGGTGTGCAGGTGGACACCGCCGGTGAGGGCGGACAGGGGCCGTGCCCCGCTTCGGGACACCTTTTGGAGGAACTGCCCCACGTCATACCGGGAGGATAGGTGGAGCTGGCCGGTGAGCTGGCCGTAGACCGGGTGCTCCACGATCACGTCCAGCACGGTGCAGCCGTTATCCACCATGAGCTCCAGCTCCCGGCCCATGTCCTCCGGCCGGTGGACACAGGCCAGCTGGCGGGTCAGACCGGGGGTGGGGCGGGGGAGCAGATAGCCCCGGGGGGTGGCGGCGATGTCCAGCCCGCCGGCCCTCAGCAGGGCGATGTCCCCCACAATGATCTGCCGGCTGACAGAAAAACGGGCCGCCAGGACGGAGGCGGAGACCGGCCCGGCCGCCTGGGAGAGATAGTCGGACAGCGCGGCCCGGCGCTGGACTGCGTCCATGGGGGACCCTCCTCTCTTGAAAATCTGGGTGATATTTAATCATAGCACAGATCGGAGCGGGAAGCAACTGCCGTCTGCGGCACGCCGGGCACCAAATCTTTCCGGGGACCGCTTTTGGCGCGTTTGATGGCTGCATGCGCCCCTTCGTTCCGCTCCCGCGGCACAGACAAAGGGGGCTGGGTCGGAATTTCTCTTGAAGGATCTTAAATAGATGTGTTATAATACTATTCTGAGCAACTATAGCCGAAGGGCGGGAAAGGAGCGGGTGGCCTGTGAAGTATGAAAAATGGACGGTGGCCCCTCCTGATCCGGCTGCCCTGGCTGCCCTGGAGGAGGCGGGGATCTCACCTCTGCTGGCGGCGGTGCTGTCCGCCCGGGGCGTACGTGCGCCGCAGGAGGCCCGGGCCCTGCTGGAGGGTGGGGAGACGGCCCTGGAGGACCCGCTGGCTCTGAAGGATATGGCACAGGCGGCCGGCCGGGTCAGGCTGGCTCTGGAGCGGGGAGAGACCATCGCAGTCTACGGGGACTACGATGTGGATGGCATCACCGCCACCTGCCTGCTGACCGATTTCCTCCGACGGAAGGGCGGGGCAGTCATCCCCTATATCCCAGACCGGCTGGAGGAGGGCTACGGCCTGAACCGGGAGGCGGTGACGGCCCTGAAGGAGCAGGGCGCCTCCCTGATCGTCACGGTGGACTGCGGCATTACTGCCCTGGAGGAGACCGCCTGGGCCCGGTCCCTGGGGATCGATGTGGTCATCACGGACCACCACGAGTGCAAGAGCGGCCTGCCCGCCGCCCAGGCGGTGGTGGACCCCCGGCGCAGCGACTGCCCCAGCGCCTGCAAGGGCCTGGCCGGCGTGGGGGTGGCCCTGAAGCTGGCCATGGCCATCAACGGACCAGAAGGGGACGGAGACGTGCTGGCGGAGTACTGTGACCTGGCCGCCGTGGGGACGGTGGCCGACGTGATGCCTATGACCGGGGAGAACCGGACCATCGTCCGGCTGGGGCTGGAGGAGCTCTCCCACCCCCGCCGGCTGGGCCTGGCCCTGCTGATCCGGGAGGCGGGGCTGGAGGACAAGGCCATCACCGCCACCTCGATCGGCTACACCCTGGCGCCCCGGATCAACGCCTCCGGCCGGATGGGGCGGGCCCAGATGGCGGTGGAGCTCCTCCTCACCAGGGACCGGGAGCGGGGGGAGCAGCTGGCCCAGGAGCTGTGCGCCCTGAACCGGGAGCGGCAGACCATTGAGGGCGAGATCTTCCGGCAGTGTGTGGATCGGCTGGACCGGGCCCCCCAGAAGGGGGCGGTGCTGCTGGCCGACCCGGAGTGGCACCAGGGCGTGGTGGGCATCGTGGCCTCCCGCCTGACGGAGCGGTACGGCTGCCCTGCGTTTATGATCTGCCTGGACCACGGGATGGGGAAGGGCTCTTGCCGCTCCTGGGGCGGCGTGAACCTGTTTGAGCGGCTGGCAGAGTGCAGTGACCTGCTGGAGGGCTTCGGCGGCCACGCCCTAGCCGCCGGCTTCACCGTGCGGGAGGAGAACATCCCGCTTCTCTCCCGCCGCCTGCGGGAGGGTTTGGAGCGGGCCCTGGGGGCCGGGGCATCCCCAGCCGCCCTGGAGGCCGACGCAGAGGTGGAGGCCCGGGAGCTCACTGTGGAGGCGGTGGCCGATCTGGACCGGCTGGAGCCCTGCGGTACTGGCAACCCCCGGCCCGTCCTGGTGCTGCGGGGGGCCCTGATCCAGTCCATGTCCCAGGTGGGGCGGGGCCGCCACCTGAAGCTGCGGCTGGAGTCCAAGGGGACCCCGCTGGACGCCATTTTCTTTTCCGCCGACGGGGCCGAGCTGGGGCTGGCCCCCGGCGGCCGGGTGGATGTGGCCTTTTATCCCCAGATCAATGAGTTTCGAGGCACCCGCTCGGTGCAGCTCCAGGTGGCGGACCTGCATCCGGCCCCCACCCGGGCTCAGGCGGAGCGGGCTGTCTATGAGAAATACCGCCGGGGGGAGGGCCTGACCCCGGCAGAGGCCCGGCTGCTGATGCCTTCCCGGGCGGAGTTTGTGGGGCTGTGGCGCTATCTTCAGCGCCGGTGCGCCGGGCTGGGCCGGGTGGAGGACACCGCCTCCCGCATTGCCCGGGGGGCCTCCCGGGCCACCGGACAGAGGGAGGCAGCCGAGCGGGTCCTGCTGTGCCTGGAGGTGCTGGCGGAACGGGGGCTGATCGACCTGGAGACCGGCCCGCAGGGGGTGGCGGTCTCCCTGCGGCAGGTGGAGAGGAAGGTGGACCTGGAGGCCTCCCCCATCCTGGGCCGTCTGCGGCAGGCCATCCGCGGCGGCAGTGCGGAGGCGTAGCGCCGAGGAGAGAAGGCGCTGCGCGCTTTAGGCGGCCCCCGCTTTACTCTAAACTTTTGCGAGGTGATCCGAATGGACCCTATTCTGGAACGATATCAGGCGCTGGAAGACAAGGTGAGCGCCTATACCCCGGGACTGGACACCCAGCGCCTGTACCGGGCGTTTACCTATGCGGACGCGGAGCACAAGGGGCAGCTGCGCAAGGACGGCACCCCCTATATCACCCATCCCCTGGCGGTGGCGGAGATCGTGGCCGACCTGGGGCTGGACGCGGACTCGGTGATCGCGGCCCTGCTCCATGATACCATTGAGGACACCAACGCCACCCACGAAGAAGTGGCCAAGCAGTTCGGCGAGACGGTGGCCGCCCTGGTGGAAGGGGTGACCAAGCTGTCCCGGGTGCAGTACACCTCCAAGGAAGAGGAGCAGATGGAGAACCTGCGGAAGATGTTCATGGCCATGGCCCAGGACATCCGGGTGATCCTCATCAAGATCTGTGACCGGCTGCACAACATGCGCACCATGGAATACCAGTCCCCCGCCAAGCAGCGGGAGAAGTCTCTGGAGACCATGGAGATCTACGCGCCCATCGCCCACCGCCTGGGCATGCAGAAGCTGAAGTGGGAGCTGGAGGACCTGTCCCTGCGCTACCTGGACCCGGTAGGCTATAAGGAGATCGAGGACGAGCTGGCGGCCAGGTCCTCTGCCCATGAGGAGTTCCTGGCCGCCGTCCAGCAGCGCATCACCCAGCGGATGTGGGAAGAGGGCATCCGCTGCAAGGTCTACGGCCGGGTGAAGCACACCTATTCCATCTACCGCAAGATGTTCGCCCAGAACAAGACACTGGATGAGATTTTTGACCTGTATGCTTTCCGGGTCATCGTGGACGACATCCCGGAGTGCTACAATGTGCTGGGCTGCATCCACGACATGTTCAAGCCGGTGCTGGGCCGATTCAAGGACTATATCGGCACCCCCAAGCCCAACATGTACCAGTCCCTGCACACCACCGTCATTGGCCGGGAGGGGGTCCCCTTCGAGGTGCAGATCCGCACCTGGGCCATGCACCAGACGGCGGAATACGGCGTGGCCGCCCACTGGAAGTATAAGCAGGGGCTGGCCAACAAGCAGCTGGGCACGGAGCACGACTTCGAGTGGGTGCGCAAGCTGCTGGAGAGCCAGCAGGACACCGACCCGGACGAGTTCGTCCGCACCCTGAAGGTGGATATGTTTGCCGACGAGGTGTTCGTCTTCACTCCCAACGGGGACGTAAAGAGCCTGCCCGCCGGCGCCACCCCCATCGACTTCGCCTACTCGGTCCACTCCGCGGTGGGCAACCGGATGGTGGGGGCCAAGGTCAATGGCCGGATGGTCCCCTATGACCACCAGCTCTCCAACGGCGACATCGTGGAGGTGCTTACCTCCAAGACGGCCAAGGGGCCCAGCCGGGACTGGCTGAAGATCGCCAAGAGCAACGAGGCCCGCAACAAGATCCGTCAGTGGTTCAAAAAAGAGAAGCGGGAGGAGAACATCGCCACCGGCCGGGCAGCTTTTGAGTCGGAGCTGAAGCACGTGGGCCTGAAGCTGGAGGCTATCACCGCCCCGGAGGTGCTGCCCAGCATCCTGCGCAAGGTGCGCTTCGGCACCTTGGACGAGCTGTACGCCTCCATCGGTTACGGCGGCACCACCGCGGTGAAAGCGGTGGCCCGCATCCGGGACGAGATGCTGCGCCTGGGCCGCCTCCAGGCGGAGAAGGCGGCGGCCGCCTCCAAGACCACGGCGGAGAGCGTCATCGTCCCCGCCAGCAGCCAGGAGGTCCCGGTGCTGAAGGGGTCCAACAAGCACTCGGACTCTGGCATCATCGTGGAGGGGCTGGGCAACTGTCTGGTGAAGTTCGCTAAGTGCTGCACCCCCGTGCCCGGCGACCCGGTGGTGGGCTTCATCACCCGGGGCTACGGGGTGTCCGTCCACCGGCAGGACTGTCCCAACGCCGACCCCGGCAAGCGCAAGCCGGAGGAGGCCGCCCGCTGGGTCAAGGTCTCCTGGGTGGAGGGCAGCCTGCCCAGCTACCAGACCAGTTTGGAGCTGTCCGCCAAGGACCGGGACGGCCTGACCCTGGATGTGGCCATGGCCCTGTCCACCGCCAAGGTGAAGGTGTCCGCCCTGTCCGCCCGCTCTATGCCCGACGGCTACGCCAGCGTCAGTGTGGTGCTGGAGGTCAAGGACCGGGAGGAGCTCTCTTCCGTCATCAACAAGCTGAATAACATCCAGGGTGTCTACCAGGTGGTCCGGGCCAGCGGAAAATAATATAGATGGACAAAGGGGGCAGGATGTCATGGTATGGGAGATCTTAGGGATACTGTTCGCTTGGACCTGGCCGATCTGGGCCTTTGTATTCGTGTTCTGCTTGGCGGCCGCCATCTCCAGGGCCGTTCAGGAGGTGGGAGACGGGAAGAGACGGGGGAGCGGCTGGTATGCTTTTGGAGCGGCGCTGGCCCTGGCGGTCATCCTGGGCGGGCTGGTCTCCCTGATCGTCATGGCAGTGTGACGATCATCAAAAAACGATCGAGGTGAAATGCGATGAGAGCAGTGGTGACCCGGGTCTCCTCCGCCTCCGTCTCCATCGGCGGGACGGTGGAGGGAGCCATTGAGCAGGGCTTTCTGGTCCTGCTGGGGGTGGGCCCTGGAGATACGGAGGCCGTGTGTGACAAGCTGGCGGAGAAGATCTGCAACCTGCGGGTCTTTGAGGATGAGAACGGCAGGATGAACCTGAGCCTGGAGCAGGTGGGAGGTGCCCTGCTGGTGGTGTCCCAGTTCACCCTGTATGCCGATACCTCCAGCCGAAGACCTGGATTCACCGGGGCGGCCAGACCCGACCTGGCGGTCCCCCTGTACGAGCGATTCATGGAGCAATGCCGCCGGCGGGGCTTCCAGGTGGAGCACGGGACCTTCGGCGCGGACATGCAGGTGGCGTCGGTGAACGACGGACCAGTGACCATTCTGTTTGATACGGACAAAAACGGAGCGGGAAGGGCGTAAAGCGCGGCGCGGTCCGCGCTTTGGCTGTCCCCGCCGGACTTTGACCCAAAAGAGGTGTTCTAACGATGAAAGTAAAGCTGCTGCGGGTGGGGCCCATCGGCACCAACTGCTATATTCTGGAGGACGACCAGACGAACCTGGCCGCCGTCATCGATCCCGGCGACGAGCCGGAGCTGATCCAGGAGGCGCTGGAGAAGGAGGGGGTGGAGGTCCGGTATCTCCTCCTTACCCACGGCCACTATGACCACACCACGGCGGTGCCAGCCCTCCACCGGGTGTATCCCCAGGCGGATATCTATATCCACCAGGCTGACGCCAACGGGGCGGGCAGTACCTTGTTCCCCCTGGCCGGCGAGGTGGACGATCTGAAGCTCTACGACGAGGGGGATGTGATCCGCCTGGGGGACCACGAGATCCAGGTGCTCCACACCCCCGGCCATTCCCCCGGCTCCGTCACCCTGAAGGTGGAGGACGTGCTTTTCACCGGGGACACCCTGTTCGCCGGCTCCTGCGGCCGCACCGACCTGCGGGGGGGCAGCTATGAGCAGATCATGCAGTCCCTGAAGCGGCTGGGGGAGCTGAAGGGGGACTTCCACGTCTGTCCCGGCCACGAGGCCACCTCCACCCTGGAGCGGGAGCGGAGGAGCAACCCCTTCCTGATGGAGGCCATGCGGAGCTGAGGGGGCGCCTGCCCGAAGATTTTTCCCGTGAGGAAGGTGGACTATGAAGCTGTATCTGGATTTGGACAACTATGACTACCAGCCGGAGCGCTATAAATACGCGGTGGAGCAGATGATGCTCACCCTCTTCCCGGAGGAGCGGCCGGAATATCCCCCCCGGGAGGGCCGTACACTGAAGGGGGAGACCAACGCCGCCCGCTTCACCCTGCGCCGCAGCCCCGTGTGGACCACCGTCCGCGCCCAGGTGTACCGGCCCCAGGGGATGGGGCAGGCTGCGGTCCGTGTGGGGAGCGGGGAGCTGGACCGTCCGCCGGAGCAGGTGTACCACACCCTCCAGCACGCCCTGAAGATGGCATTTTACCAGGCGGGCACCGCCCTGCTGGGGGGCGAGCCACCCTGGGGCGCCCTCACCGGCGTCAGGCCGGTGAAGCTGCCCACCCGGGCCATGCTGGCGGGGGCCACGGAGGCCCAGGCCTGCCGGGAGCTGGAGCGGGAGTACCACGTCTCCCCCCGCCGGGCCCGGCTGGCGGTGGAGTGCGCCCGGGCCAGTCTGGCGGAGGACCGGAAGCTGGAAGAGGGACAGGTGTCCCTGTATATCGGCATCCCCTTCTGTCCCACCCGGTGCGCCTACTGCTCCTTTGTCTCCGCCGACGTGGGTCGGGCCCTGAAGCTGGTGGACCCCTACGTGGAGGCGCTGCTGGAGGAGGTCCGCCGCACGGGACAGGTGCTGGAACAGGCCGGGCTGCGGGTCCGCACCCTGTATGTGGGGGGCGGGACTCCCACCACCCTCTCCGCATCCCAGCTGGACCGCCTGCTGGCGGCGGCGGAGGCCCATCTTCCCCTGGCGGGCTGCCGGGAGATGACGGTGGAGGCGGGGCGGCCGGACACCATTACCCGGGAAAAGCTGGAGGTGCTGCGGGAACACGGGATTGAGCGCATCTCCATCAATCCCCAGACCATGTCGGACCAGGTGCTCCAGGCCATCGGCCGCCGCCACACCGCCCGGGACATCCGGGAGGCGTTCTGCACCGCCCGGGAGGTGGACTTCGCCTGCATCAACATGGACTTGATCGCCGGCCTGCCCCAGGACAGCGTGGAGGGCTTCCGGGACTCTCTGGAGGAGGTGCTGGCCCTGAGGCCTGAAAACATCACCGTCCACACCCTGGCCATGAAAAAGGGGTCCAGGCTGATGGAGGAGGGGGGCGCGCTTCCTTCCGGTGAGGAGACGGCCCGAATGGTGGACCTCAGCCTGGAGGCCCTGGAGGGGGCAGGCTACCGGCCCTATTACCTCTACCGGCAGAAGTACATGTCAGGCGGGCTGGAAAATGTGAGCTGGTGTTTACCGGGAACGGAAAACCACTATAATATCATCATGATGGAGGAACTGCAGAGCGTCCTGTCCCTAGGGGCTGGCGGGGTCACCAAGCTGGTGGACCGGAGTTCGGGGCGGATCGTCCGCCTCACCAACCCCAAGTATCCCCATGACTATTTGGCGATGTCCGCCAAAGTTCTGGAGCAGAAGGACGAGATCCTGCGCTTCTACCGGGAGGTTTGAACCAATGGCCTATCAACTTCAGGAGATCAACCGAAGGATCAAGACCGATGTCACCGAGTTTCTGGAGGAGTGCGACCAGGCGTATGCCCAGCGGGTGTCCCTGGCCGCAGACCGCATCCTGAGCAATCTGGACAAGAGCCCCGTGGTGCTGCTCTCCGGGCCCTCGGGCTCGGGCAAGACCACCACCGCCATGAAGATCGCGGAGGAGCTCCAGCGCCGGGGCGTCAATACCCACGCGGTGGCTATGGACAACTACTTCAAGAGCCTGAACCGCAAGACCGCGCCCCGCACCCCCGAGGGAGACATCGACTACGAATCTCCCCAGTGCCTGGATATGGAGCTGCTGGACCAGCACTTCGCCGCCCTGAGCCGGGGGGAGGAGATCATCATCCCCAAATTTGAGTTTGCCCGCCAGATGCGCAACGACGCCCGGGGCACCCCACTGAAGCTGGGGAAGAATGAGATCGCCATCTTTGAGGGCATCCATGCCCTGAACGACGACATCGCAGGTCCTCACCCGGAGGCCGCCAAGCTGTATATCTCCGCCCGTTCCAATGTGAACGACGGGGCGGCCCTCCGATTCAAGGGGACCTGGATGCGGCTGACCCGGCGGGCGGTGCGGGATTACAGCTTCCGCGGCACAGGTGTGGCTGACACACTGGAGATGTGGGCCAACGTGCGCCGGGGGGAGAAGCTGTATATCTCCCCCTATAAAAACCGGGCGGACATCATCTTCGACTCCTCCCTGCCCTATGAGGTGTCGGTGATGAAGAATTTTGCCCTGCCTCTGCTCCAGGCGGTGCCGGAGGAGAACGCACGGCGTGGCGAGCTGCTGGAGCTGATCGAGGCGTTCCAGTGGTTCGAGCCCATCGACCCGGAGCTGGTGCCGGTGGACTCTCTGCTGAGGGAGTTTATCGGCGGCGGCAGCTATAAGTACCATTGAACGAAGAAGAGAGAGCTGGGGCGGCAGCCCGCGGGCTGTGTGGCCCGGGGCACGCCGTGCCAGAAAAATGTGGAGTGATGTTTGATGTCTGATCCTCTTGTCTATGACTCAAGGAGCGTGCGGTTCAAATCCCCCTATGGAGCGGTCCCTTCCGGGACCCAGGTGACGTTCACCCTCCGCCCCCTGCGGTCGGAGGGCTACTCCCGGGGGAAGCTCACCGCCCGGCTGGAGCAGCGGGACAATCAGATCATCACGGTGGAGCTGCCCTGGACAGACACCGATCTGGGGCGGGATGCCTTCTCCGGCGTCCTGGACACTGGGGACTATGTGGGACTGGTGTGGTACACCTTTCAGCTGGAGACCATCACCGGTCGGCGCTGGAACATAAAGGAGGAGTACCAGCTTACCGTCTACGACGGGAGCGAGATCGTGCCCCGCTGGTTCGGGGAGGGGGTGAGCTACCAGATCTTCCCCGACCGCTTCCGCCGCACCCGGGTGCCTGACCCCGCGGGGCTGGTAGGGGGGCGCACTGTCCACCAGAGCTGGCAGGAGGAGCCGGAGTACCGACCCGACGCCAACGGGGAGATCCGCAACCGGGACTTCTTCGGGGGCGACCTGAGGGGCGTGATAGAGGAGCTGGACTACCTCCAGTCCCTGGGGGTAGAGACGCTGTACTTCAACCCCATCTTCGAAGCGGCGGAGAACCACCGCTACGGCACCGCTGATTACAGCCGGGTGGACCCAATGCTGGGGACCAACGAGGACTTCTCCGAGCTGTGCCGGCAGGCCCACCGCCGGGGGATGCGGGTGATGCTGGACGGGGTGTTCAACCACACCGGCTTTGTCAGCCGCTACTTTAACGGGGACGGCTATTACCCGGAGCCAGGGGCGGTGCAGAGCGAGAGCTCCCCCTACCGGCCCTGGTTCCAGTTCCGGCACTGGCCTGACCAGTACGAGAGCTGGTGGGGGATCTATACCCTGCCTGCCGTGGAGGAGAGCTGCCCCGGCTACCGGGAGTTCATTTTTGGGGATGAGAACTCGGTGGTCCGCCGCTGGCTGCGGGCGGGGGCGGACGGCTGGCGCCTGGATGTGGCTGATGAGCTGCCCGATGACTTTGTGGCCGGGATCCACACCGCCGCCCGGGCGGAGAAGCCCGGGACCCTGCTCATCGGCGAGGTGTGGGAGGACGGTACCACCAAGATTGCCTATGGGGTCCGGAGAAAGCACATCCTGGGCCGCCACTGCGACGGGCTGATGAACTACCCCTTCCGAAATGCCGCCCTCAACTTTCTGCGGGGCGGGGACGGGGCCAAGTTCGTTTCCGCCATGGAGGCCCTGCGGGAGAACTACCCCTCTTTTGCCTTTTACTCTGCCATGAACTCTCTGGGCACCCACGACACCCCCCGCATCATCACTCTGCTTGGGGTGGGCAGCGAGTGCAGGGACCAGAGCAAGGACTGGCGGGCCTGCTTCCGTATGAGTATGGAGCAGTACCAGCGGGGAAAGGAGCTGCTGAAAGTGGGGGCGGTACTCCTTTACGCCTTTCCCGGTTCCCCCACAGTCTATTACGGCGATGAGGCGGGACTGGAGGGCTTTGAGGACCCCTTCAATCGGAGACCCTACCCCTGGGGCCGGGAGGATCGGGAGCTGGTGGACTGGTTCGCCGCCCTGGGCAAGCTGCGGAGGGAATGCCCCGCCCTGCGGCGGGGGGATATCCGGTATCTGGCCGGGACGGGCCATCTGCTGGCTTTCCTCCGGAGCACGGAGGGGGAGCGCCTGCTCACCGCGCTGAACGCCGGGGACGAGCCGGCGGCCCTGGCTCTGCCCTGGACGGAGGAGCCGGAGCGCCTGCTGGGCGCTGGGGAGTGGGCCTTGACCGGGGAGGGCCCGGTGCTGATGCTGCCCCCCCGCAGCGGCGGGATCTGGCGCGTGGGGGAGGCGGAGCCGGCCCAGATGTAGAAGTGCCGCCAGTGGGACGAAAAAGTTCAAACGCCCCCTTGCATTTCCCTGAAAAACATGCTATACTTTTCTCTACGTCCGGGCATAGACCCGCTGAACAAACGATTTGCCCGCTCTGGGCTTTGAAAGGAACGAGAAATGCCATGAAAACTGCTGTTACCGTGATCCAGGTGCTGTGCGGACTGTTTCTGATCGCCGTGGTCCTGCTGCAGTCCGGCAAGAGCGCGGGCCTGTCCGGTGCCATCGCCGGCGGCGCGGATACCTTCCTGTCCAAGAACAAGGCCAAGACTGTGGACGCCAAGCTGGCCAAGTGGACCAAGTGGGTGGCCATCGCCTTTATGCTGCTCACCCTGTCCCTGAGCCTGATCCCCTGACTGTAAAAAGCCCCGCCTGTTTTGAAAACAAAACAGGCGGGGCTTTTTTATAAGATAGACTGGTCGGATCTATGAGCCGGTGCTGTGATGCCGTGCCCGGCGTACTTCCAACACCCGGCTGAGCAGGGCGCCCAGCAGGAGCACGTTGCCGCAGAAGTAGAGCCACACCAGAAGGATGATGAGGGAGGCCAGAGAGCCGTACAGCATGGAGTAGCGGGAGGACAGGCCAATGAACCAAGAGAACAGAAGAGAGCCTGCCACCAGTGAGACGGCGGTGAAGAGGGAACTGAGCAGCAGCTTCCGGCTGCTGCGGAAGCGCCGAGGAGTGCCCAGGCGGTAGATGGCCAGCACCAGCAGCAGGACGAAGCAGAACAGCAGCAGATAGCGGATCCAGAGCCAGAGACTGGACAGGGCGGAGAGGGGGATCAGGCGCAGCAGGGGATGGGGCAGATGGGTCTCCAGCAGATGGAAGAACCAGTCACCGGTGAAGATGACCACCACAGACAGGTAAATGGTGAGCAGGAACAGCAGGGAGAGGATCACGCTGAGGGCGATCCGGCGCAGCCCGCCGGGGTGTTCCAGGCCATACAGCTTATCCATGGCCAGCAGCAGGGCGCGGAGCCCTGCGGAGGCGGACAGGGCGATGGCCACCAGGGCGGCGGCCACGATGGCGGGGGACTGGTTCAGGGAGGCATAGGCCAGATAGTCCTGCATGACAGCCAGGGCCTGGTCGGGCAGGACCTGGTCCAGTCCCGACAGGAGCTGCTCCAGACTCAGGTGGAACAGCCCGATGAAGTAGTTCACGCACATAAGCAGGGGGAACAGGGTCAGGATCAGAAAATAGGACAGGGCGGCGGCCGCCTGCGCCACGCCGCAGCGGCCGTAGGTGCTGAACGCCTCCAGTGTGAAGGAGATAGGCGGAAAGGACAGCAGACGCTTCAAGAGGCACCTCCTCTCGTGTCCAACGGTGTCGAATAAGGGAAAATTGAGAAAAGCCGCCTGCAAAGCAGACGGCTTTTATGGTGCAAACACAGGACAGGACTCAGGCCAGCTTGTTCAGCTTCAGAGTCAGGCTGCTCTTCTTGTTCGCGGCATTGTTCTTGTGCAGCAGACCCTTGGCAGCAGCCTTGTCGACCGCCTTGACAGCCACCTTGTAAGCGACATCGGCCTCGCTGCGGTTGCCTTCCGCCACCGCGGCTTCAAACTTCTTGATGTCGGTCTTCAGCGCGGACTTAGCGGCCTTGTTCTGCATGGCCTTGGCCTGATTGACCAGAACACGCTTTTTGGCAGACTTAATATTCGGCAAACCAAACACCTCCTCCGATCGAATCGTAAAATGGTGCACAGAAACTCTGTGCAGATATGTATTGTACCATTGGATCTTCAAAAAATCAACTGTTTTTTTAAATTTTTCCCGCTTTTTTGGATAGAATCCCTGGCGCCGCAAAAAATAGGGCAGAAGCGGCAGCTATTCCACTATATCTTGCGGAGGGAGGAGCGGGACATGCGGAACAGAAGGACGGACCTGGCTCTGGAGGCCAGGGAGCTGTGGCAGGAGTCGGCGGAGGAGCGTACCCAGCTGGAGGGGGTGGAGGCCCGGGAGGAGATGAGGGAGGGCATCCCCGTGACCCGGGTCAGCATCCTGGACAGGCGGGGGGAGGAGGCCCTGGGGAAGCCTGTGGGGACTTATGTGACCCTGACCCTGGACGGGCTGGCCAGACGGGAAGAGGATGCTTTCGGCCGGGCGGCCCGGGCGGTAGCGGCAGAGCTGGGGGAGCTGCTGGGCTTCCTTCATCCAGAGGCCCCAGTGCTGGTGGTGGGGCTGGGCAACCGAGCCATCACCCCGGACGCTGTGGGCCCCAAGGTCCACGAGTACACCCTGGTGACCCGGCACCTGGTACGGCAGGTGCCGGAGCACTTCGGGGACCTGAGACCAGTGGCATCCCTGTCTGCCGGCGTGCTGGGGACCACCGGTATGGAGAGCGGGGAACTGGTCCGGGCGGTGTCGGAGCGGCTGCGGCCCGCCTGCGTGATCGCGGTGGACGCGCTGGCCTCCCGGTCCCTAAAACGGGTGTGCCGCACGGTGCAGCTGGCGGATACCGGCATCGCCCCGGGCTCTGGGGTGGGCAACCACCGGGCGGCGCTGGACCGGGCTTCCCTGGGGGTGCCGGTGATTGCGGTGGGGGTGCCCACCGTGGTGGACGGGGCCACCCTGGCCGCCGATCTGCTGGGTACGGAGGAGCTGCCTCCCCTGGGGGAGGGGAGGGACTTGATGGTCACGCCCAAGGATATCGACAGCCAGGTGGCAGACCTGTCCAAGGTGATCGGGTACGGCATTGACCTGGCTTTACAGCCGAGCCTCACCCTGGAAGACCTGGATCTGCTGTTGAGCTGAGGGGAGAGCCGTTGCCAAATGGGAAGAAAGGGAGGTCCCGACAGAGGGGCGGCTCCCAGAGCCGCCCTTCAGGCCTTCCCCCCACCGGGGGGAAGGTGGCGCGGCGTATGCCGCGACGGATGAGGGGTCTTTCTTTTCCCGTCTCAGTCATGATTTGTCAGAGGGATTCCACCCTGCGGGGCGGAATCCCTCTTGTGGCATCCTGAGACGGAGGCGGGCCTGTACTCCTTATTTCTAATGGTTTCTTCCCGAAACGCCCCTGCCGTGGACCTTCCCCACATAGGACCAAAACACCCCCAGCCAGGACCGGAACAGAGCCGGTCCTGGCTGGGGGCTTTTTAAGAAGAAATTTCCCCGGGGATGACCACAGTCTCCCGGTAGTACTGGGCCTGGAGGAACTGCTGGTAGAATCGGGCCTCCTCCGGGACGAGAGCATCTGTGAGGATGCCGCCGCTCAGGAAGAGCCCCCGAGTATGGATCAAGGGGGAGATGGCCTCCAGCTGGCGGGACAGCTCCATGAAGCCGGGGCCCTCCCAGCCGCACAGCTCAAATACCTTGTTCATCAGAAAGCAGGGAGAGAAGTCGCCGCCCTCCCCGGTGAAGCTGTTGCCCAGCGCCTCACGGGCGGCGGAGTTGGCCCAGATAAGGTAGGGGGTGGAGTAGTACTCCCGGAAGCCGGAGAGCTGAGACAGGTCGAAGCCGGCCCCAATCTCGGTGTACCCCGTATTGCCGTTGCCCATCCAGGGCTTGTGGTCCCCAAAAAGGACCAGCACAAAGGGCTCGGGCCGGGCGTTCAGCTCCCGGGTCAGCCGCTCCATGGCGGCCAGGGTGCTGGAGACATTGGACATATAGTTGTTGAGCATGTTGCAGGTCTCCGCCGACCAGCCGGTGTCGCCAGGGGACAGGAAGACCTCCTGGGCGGAGGCGGTCTCATAGGGACCGTGGTTCTGATAGCTGACGGAGAAGGAGAACCAGGGGCCCGGTTCCCGCAGTCCGTCCAGAATACCGTCCACCAGCGTCTCGTCGGAGCGCATCACGGCATCCACCGGGTCCACCAGCGCCCCGTAGTAGTTCTCGGTGAACCAGCTCTCCTCAAAGCCCAGGTACTCGTTGACATTCTGGCGGTTGTAGAACCAGCTGTAGCCGGGGTGGTGAAAAAGGGTGTGATAGCCCTGCTCCCGGAAATACCAGACATAGGAGTCAGTGGGCTTGCGGAAGTCCTCGTGCTGAGTGTAGCCGGTGAGAAAGCCCCACTCGCTGTCCACCGTGCCGCCCGCGAAGATATTGGTCAGCAGGTCGCCGGAGACGGACTGCTCCTCCAGGTCGTGGAGCGGGGCATAGACCGCCTGGACGGCGGGCTGCTCCGCCAGGGCGGGGAAGTCGGTCAGGTCACAGAAGGCCTCCAGCATCACCCCGACCACGTTGACCCGGCGGTCCGCCGGGATGTCGTGGTCTGGATACCGGGCGAGCAGGGAGGCGGCCTCCTCCGGGTCGTAGTCCTCCGGCGGGGTGGGGAACATGTCCTGCACGCTGTACAGAAAGGGGTAGAGGCAGCCCCGGGAGACAAAGACCTCCACATCCGACCAGGGGGTGATATGGGTGTCGTTGGCGGTGCGGTCATACAGGCTCTGGTCGCAGTAGAGGGCCGCATAGGACACCGCCAGCAGGGCGGCGGAGGAGCACAGGCAGAACCAGCGAAGGGGGCCCCGGCCTATCCCGCGGGGCAGAAGGAAAACGGAGAACAGGAGACCCAGGATCAGGCAGGCCGCACACAGCCACACCAGCCAGGTCAGGTCCAACTGATAGTGTCCCACGATCCCCCCCGCCTCAGTGACCAGGCGCAGGTCGGCGGCCAGCAGAGGGTCCCCTCGCAGGCGGATCTTGAAGTAATTCACCAGGGCCAGTCCCACACAGGGGAGGAAGCTGCCCAGAAAAGCTGCCCAGGCCCGGCGGGTAAGAAAATAGAAGAACCAGATGAGCAGGATGGGCGGCAGGACATTGAGGAGCAGGAGCATGGGCTCCAACAGGAAATAGGACAGGAACAGGTCCGTGCTGTCCAGTTTGAGATAGGCGGTGGCGGCGAGCATCAGCGTCAGGACGCCGACACAGAAGCCCAGCCCTGTCAGGGCAAATGCCAGCCAGACGTGGTGCCAGCGGAGCAGTTTGGGCTGGGTCCCTGGGGGAGCCAGCAGAACAGCGCGCAGCTGAGTCATTCAGATCACCTCATGCGGGATGGGGGACGCGGCCCCATAATGGAGCAGTATATCACAGCGGACCGGAAAAAGAAACAGCGGATTTCCCAGGCGATCCAGCCCGATGCCCGGGCAGCCGCCCCCTGCGTGGAATGCGGGGCCCAAGAGACGGGAAGGGGCGGCGGCTCCAAGCATCCCGTGGGGGGCCCAGACCCGCCCCGCAAACTCCCGTCTTGCCTCTGCTGCCGTTCCAGTGGTATAATGTTTCCCAACCTATCACAGATACGGGACTATGTCCCGGGGAAAGGGTGTCGCTTATGGGGCTCAGAGGTATTTTTGATCCGGAAAACGGCTTTTTCCGCACACTCTCCCGCATGGTGGACGTGGTGGGGCTCAGCCTTTTATGGGTGGTGCTCTCCCTCCCTCTGGTCACCTTCGGCCCGGCTTGTGCCGCCCTGTACCACACGGTGACCCACTGTGTGGTCCGCCAGGGGGACAGCACCTACCTCACCTTCTTCCGCTCCTTCCGGGCCAATCTCCGGGTGGGCATCCCCGCCGGCCTGCTGGTCCTGGCCGCGGGCGCCCTGCTCCTCCAGGGGTACCAGATCATGGTCCTGGCGGCCAATTTCGTGGGCGGCGGCGCCCTGGCCATGTACGGCTGCTACTGCGCGGCCCTCATCGTCCCCGCCGGCGTGTCCTGCTGGGCCTTCCCTCTGCTGTCCCGCTTCCAGATGGGGCTGGGACACCTGCTGGTCACTTCCTTTCAGGTGACCCTGCGCCACCTGCCCCAGACCCTGCTCCTGATCCTGCTCCTGTTCGTCACGGTGTGGACCACGGCCGGCTTCTTCCCGCTGGCCGTCTTCACCCCCGCTCTCAACGCACTGCTCGCCTCCATGCCCGCGGAGCGCGTTATCCGCCGGTATCTCCCAGAGAAGGAGCCTGAAGGGGAGGAGCTGTGACCCTCTCCGCACCTCTCATTCGACGGCAAACGGGCGGGGACACCATTCCCGGTGTCCCCGCCCGCTTTTTTCACTGCCCGAGCGCCCCCGTGGCCGGATCGGAGAGGACCGCTCCCACCCTGGCCGCCAGCTGGGCATGGCCCGCCTGGGTCAGGTGCATGTGGTCCACTCGATTCAGCTCACAGCCCTCCCCGTCCAGGAAACGCGCGCCCAGCCTGGCTGCCAGCCGGCGGTAGTGCTCCGCCAGCTGACGGGACTTCTCCGCGCATCCCCGGCCCATGGCAGCGGCCACGGGGGAGTGCTCCACCTCCGGACGAATGGCGGGAGGCGCCACGACCAGCAGGTCGGGTCCCCCGGGTCCCCAGCAGTCCTCTGACATGGCCTGCCGGGCCAGCCGCTCCATCCCACGGGCGATCTCCTCCGCCGAGAGGCCGAAGCGCTCCTTGGTGTCGTTGGTACCCAGCATCAGGATCAGCAGGGAGACCGGGGCATGGCTCAGCAGGCAGGGACGCAGATAGGAAATGGCGTCCAGCCCCGGCTCCAGAGGATCGGGGAATACCGTGGTCCGCCCGCACAGTCCCTCCTCGATCACCAGATATTCCTCTCCCAGGGCGCGCTGGAGCAGACAGGGCCAGCGTTCCGCCTCGCTGAACCGGCCTCCGCAGAGGGTTTCCCCCTCCTGAGCTCCACAGTAGCCGTGAGTATTGGAGTCGCCCAGACAGATAACATGGCGCTTCATGATATTTCAGTCCCCCGTTTTGTTTATTTTTTTGTACCTATAACCTATCAGTTTTCCTGAAATTGTCAAGGTTTTGTTTCGATTTGGGTCTAACTCCACGTTAAAAATTTTCTTTTTTTGCAATTTGTGAAAATTTTTTCATTCCGTCTTGACAAGCTCAGTGATTTCCTATAAAATTTTCTTAACCCAATCGGCAATTATTTGTGAAAAATGATTCACAAGGAGGACAATGAAATGAAATTTAAAAAAGTAGCAGCTCTTGTCTTGGCTTCCGCCATGACGCTGGGCCTGGCTGCCTGCGGCAACGGCAACAGCTCCACCCCCAGTCAGTCCAGCGGCGGTGCCTCTTCGTCGGGCACCACCTCCAGCAGCGCCACTGAGATCAGCCTGTGGTCCTTCAACATCGGCGGCTTCACCGAGGCCTCCAACTGGGATTCCCTGATCGCCGCCTTCAACGAGGCCAACCCCGACATCAAGGTCACCGTCACCCCCATCAACTATCAGGACGGCGACCAGAAGCTCACCTCCGCCATCACCTCCGGCAGCGGCCCCGACATCATCTTTGAGGGCCCCGAGCGCATCGTGGGCAACTACGCCCGTGAGGGCCTGATGGTGGACCTGGGCGACGTGTGGGGCGATGCCTCCGCGGATATTGGCGAGAATATTTCCAGTGTCTGCCAGCTGGACGGGACCTACTACATGTACCCCCTGAGCGCGGCCGCCCACTGCATGGCCATCAACTACGAGGTCTTTGAGGCCGCCGGCGCCCTGCAGTACATTGACGAGGAGACCCGCACCTGGACCACCGAGGGCTTCGAGGCCGCCATGGCTGCCATCAAGACTGCCATCGACAACGGCACCGTCACCGTGGCCACCCCCGGTATCGTCTACTGCGGCGCCCAGGGCGGTGACCAGGGTACCCGCGCCCTGGTGAACAACCTGTACTCCGACTACTATGTCACCGAGGACGGCACCTCCTACAATGCCAACAGCGCCAACAATGTGAAGGCTCTGACCCTGCTGCAGAACATGGTGAACGCCGGCTCTCTGTCCGCCAACGCCAGCTACGCCGCTGCCGATGAGCTTCAGGCTTTCGCCAACCAGACCTGTGCGGTCAGCTTCTGCTGGAACTTCTCCAACTACAGCCAGTACGCGGACCAGACCCAGTTCACCCCCTTCGCCATGGCGTTCCCCTCTGACGATGGCACCCCCGAGCTGGAGATGGCCGGCCCCTACGGCTTCGGTATCTTCGACAACAAGGACCAGGCTAAGATCGACGCCGCCAAGAAGTTCATCGACTTTGTCTGCAACGATGCCACCGCCGGTGTGGAGGCTGTGAAGACCTCCAGCTTCTTCCCCGTGCACTCCGACTGGGGCGATGTCTACGCCGACGCTGAGGATGCCGACCTGCGCGCTCCCTTCGCCCTGATGAGCAACTATCTGGGCCGCTACTACAACCTGACCGGCGGCTGGACCGAGCAGCGCGCCCTGTGGTGGCCCATGCTCGCTGAGATCCTGACCACCGGCGCTGACGTTCAGACCGCTGCCGACAACTTCGTGTCTCAGGCGAACGCCAACATCGGCTGACCTCCTGCGGAAGCACGTATCCTGTTCCATGCGATCCTGTGCCCGCTCCCTGAATGAGAGGGGGCGGGCACTGTGTATCTTCCGTCCTCCCCGGGGGAGGGCAGGCAAATTCTTGTCAAAGAGGGGGAAATCTTATGGCTCAGAACACTCCTGCTCCGGCTGCCGGACAGAAGCCTAAAAAAGTCAAGAAAAGCGCTACCTCCGGTATGAGCCGCGCGCTGGTGCGGCGGGAGACCACCTCGGCCTACCTGTTCCTGCTGCCCAGCCTGATCTTCTTTGTGACCTTCGTGGTCGTCCCCATGTTCATCTGTGTGTATTACAGCTTTACCGACTACGGACTGGGCGGCGTCAAGGGCTTCGCCGGCCTGTCCAACTACATCAAGCTGTTCCAGGACCCCATCTTCCACCGCGGCTTTCTGAACACGGTGCTCATGGTGGTGGTGGCGGTGCCCAGCGTCACTGCATTCTCCCTGTGGGTGAGCTCCGCCATCTACAAGATGCATTCCATTCCCCGCTCCTTCTTCCGATGTGTGTTCTACCTGCCGGTAGTCACCGGCTCGGTGGCCATCACCGTGGTGTGGAAGTGGATCCTGGACCCCTACAACGGCATCCTCAATCAGGTGGCCGGCACCTCCAGCTTTGACTGGCTGGGCAATCCAAAAACCGCCATCTGGTTTATCATCCTGATCCTGTTCACCACCTCCATCGGTCAGCCCATCGTGCTGTATGTGGCGGCTCTGGGCAATGTGGACAACTCCATTATCGAGGCAGCCGAGGTGGACGGCGCCACCAAGTTTCAGGTGTTCTGGAAGATCAAATGGCCCTCCATCATGCCCACTACCCTGTATGTGCTGGTCATCACCACCATCAACACCTTCCAGTGCTTCGCGCTGATCCAGCTGCTGACCAAGGGCGGCCCGCTGAACTCCACCATGACCATCATGTACCAGGTCTACGACACCGCGTACCGGCTCAACGACCTGGGCTATGCCTGTGCCATCGGCGTGGTTCTGGCCCTCATCATCGCCATTTTCTCCGCCATCCAGTTCAAAGTGGCGAAGACTGACAATTAAGGAGGGGCGAGAACATGAAAAAAACCACTGATCTGAGCGGCACCTCCAAGGGGTATAAGGTTTTCTCCGTGGCCATCCTGGTGGTCATGGTGATCTTCTTCCTGTTCCCTCTGTACTGGATCGTCACCGGCTCCTTCAAGAACAAGCTGGAGATCACGGCCCGGACGCCCATCTGGTTCCCCATCGAACCCACGGTGGAAAACTACGCCCGGCTGTTTGACAACCCCGCCTTCCTGTGGCTGTTCAACATCATCTTCATTTCGGCGGCGGCTATGATCCTGACCTGTCTCACCGCCTCCCTGGCGGGCTACGCCCTGGGCAAGAAGCGCTTCATCGGCCGGGGCGTCCTGTTCACCATCATCATCTGCGCCATGGCCCTGCCCAAGCAGGTCATCGTCATCCCTCTGGCCCAGGAGATGACCAACTTCTTCCATCTGAACGATACCCTTTGGGCCGTCATCCTGCCCACGGTGGGCTGGCCCTTCGGCGTATTCCTGATGAAGCAGTTCTCCGAGACCATCCCGACAGAGATCCTGGAGGCGGCCCGGGTGGACGGCGCGGGTGAGCTGCGCACCTTCATTACCGTGGTCTTCCCTATGATCAAGCCCGGTATCGGCGCGCTGGCAATCTTCACCTTCGTCAACACCTGGAACGACTACTTCCTCCAGCTGGTCATGCTCACCAGCAGGGAGAGCTGGACCCTGCCGCTGGCCATCGCCAACCTTCAGGGCGAGATGTCCACTGACTTCGGCCTGATCATGGCGGGCGCGGCGCTGGCCTCCATCCCCATCATCATCGTATTCGTGGCCTTCCAGAAGTACTTCACCCAGGGTATCGCCATGGGTGCGGTCAAGGGCTGATCCTAAAAAACTTTAAATCTTTGCAAATTATATTGGAGTGATCGATTTATGCGCGATTTCAGCAAATATCAGGGCGTCATCCCGGCATTCTACGCATGCTATGACGATTTGGGCGCCGTCAGCGCCACCAAGGTGCGGGAGCTCACCCGCTATCTGATCGGCAAGGGCGTGAAGGGCCTGTATGTGGGCGGCTCCTCCGGCGAGTGCATCTACCAGAGCGTGGAGGAGCGCAAGCTGGTCCTGGAGAATGTGATGGCCGAGGCCAGAGGCAAGGTCACCATCATCGCCCACGTGGCCTGCAACAACACCTCTGACAGCCAGGCCCTGGCCGCCCACGCGGAGAGCCTGGGAGTGGACGCCATCGCCGCCATCCCCCCCATTTACTTCCACCTGCCTGACTACGCCATCGCCAAGTACTGGAACGACATCTCCGCCGCCGCCCCCAACACGGATTTCGTCATCTACAACATCCCCCAGCTGGCCGGTGTGGCCCTGAACGGCTCCCTGCTCAAGGAGATGCTGAAGAATCCCCGGGTCATCGGCGTGAAGAACTCCTCTATGCCCGTCCAGGACATTCAGATGTGGAAGGATGAGGGCTGCATCGTATTCAACGGCCCCGATGAGCAGTTCCTGTCCGGCCTGGCGGCGGGCGCCATCGGCGGCATCGGCGGCACCTATGCCGTCATGCCCGAGCTGTATCTGAAGATCTATGAGCTGTACGGCAAGGGTGAGATGGAGACCGCCCGCCAGATCCAGAACGAGGCCTGCCGCATCATTTACAAGATGTGTACCGCCAAGGGCAACCTGTACGCGGTCCAGAAGGCCATCATCCGTCTCCAGGGCGGCCCCGACGCAGGCAGCGTCCGCCTGCCCATGCCCCCTCTGGCCGACGGAGACGCATCCATCGTGCGGGAAGCGGCAGGGATGATCTCGGCTGCCATCGGGAAGTACTGCTGATCTAACGAGACCAGGGCCGTGGAACTACTCCATTCTTCATAGTCCTCGGACCCATAAAAAAGGAGGAAGAAAAGACCGCCGGCCGGCGGTGCGGCAGTGTGGAGACCTGTCGTAAGCCCCGGGAGGGACAGTCCGTCCGGGGGAGGGGCCTGCTGCGGAGGCAGAGGTCTCACGGCCAGAAGCCATGTCAACTGTCAGTCTGAAGAACATCTACAAGATCTATGACAACTCGGTCACCGCGGTGAGCGACTTCAACCTGGAGATCGCGGACAAGGAGTTCATCGTGCTGGTGGGCCCCTCCGGCTGCGGCAAGTCCACCACCCTGCGGATGGTGGCGGGCCTGGAGGAGATCAGCAAGGGAGAGCTGTACATCGACGGCAAGCTGGTCAACGACGTGGAGCCCAAAGACCGGGACATCGCGATGGTGTTCCAGAGCTACGCACTGTATCCCCACATGACGGTGCGGGAGAACATGGAATTCCCCCTGAAGCTGAAGAAAGTGCCCAAGGAGGAGATCCAGCAGCGGGTGGACCAGGCGGCGGAGATCCTGGGCATCACCCAGTATCTGGACCGGAAGCCCAAGGCGCTGTCCGGCGGCCAGCGGCAGCGTGTGGCCATCGGGCGAGCCATTGTCCGGGAGCCCAAGGTGCTGCTGATGGATGAGCCCCTGTCCAACCTGGACGCCAAGCTGCGCAACCAGATGCGTGCGGAGATCATCAAGCTGCGGCAGCGGATCAACACCACCTTCGTGTACGTGACCCACGACCAGACAGAGGCCATGACCCTGGGCGACCGGATCGTGATCATGAAGGACGGCTTTGTGCAGCAGATCGGCACCCCCCAGGAGGTCTTTGAGAAGCCCATCAACATCTTCGTGGCCGGCTTCATCGGTACGCCCCAGATGAACTTCTTCAACGCCCGCCTGGAGAAGAAGGGCGGCGACTACTCGGTGGAGTATGCCGGGGCCAGCTTCCCGCTGGACGGGGAGATGAGCGCCAAGCTGGCCGGGAAGGGACAGCAGAGCGCCGACGTGATCCTGGGTGTGCGTCCGGAGCACATCGCGGTGCAGAAGGACCCCTCCGCCTCCGCCATCGAGGCATCCATCGAGGTGTCCGAGCTGATGGGCAGCGAGCTGTACCTCCACGCCACCGTGGAGGGCGGCCAGGAGGTGGTCATCCGCACCCCCACCGTAGAACTGCCGGCGGAGTACCGGGGCGGCGTGCCCTATGGCACCAAGCTCCGCTTCACCTTCTCCCCCAGCCTCATCCATCTCTTCGACCCCGAATCTGAGAAGAGCCTGCTCGTCTGAATCGAGGAACAGAAGTAGGAAGACACGGATAAGCACCCGGCGCGGTCCCCGTCCGATCATGCGGACGGGGACCGCGCCTTTTTGCAGAGGGCCCCAGCACCCGCCCACCTCCGGACGGGACCGTGCCCGTTCCAGCCTCCCTGTTCCGGCGCTGACGAGCCGGAGCAGGGAGGCTTTGCGCCCGGGCGGACATGTTTGGCTGGCCTTTGTCCGAATATACCATATTTTCCCATAGTTTTCGGTATTTTTAACAAAGTCATAGGGCGGCCTGCGTGCTCTCCCCGGCAGCCCCGGCGGCCAGTCTGGATTTTGATGCAGCTTATCCGTCTTTTTTGCATTATAATTTTTGCGATCCTTTGTTTTTAATGGATTTGGCGGTAAAAATCCGTCATTTTCGTTAAAATATGAATTATTTATTTTCCCATCTTGCGTATCAATTTTTAAAGGACTATAATAGCATCACTTCGCTAACTCAATAAAGTACCTGGTGCCAGAGAAAACAAATTTCTAGGAGTGGTCAACAATGTCCTTTCAGAACGCTTACCTTAATTCCGTGATGGATGATCTGCGGGCCCGCTACGCCCACGAGCCCGAGTACCTCCAGGCTGTGGAGGAATTTCTGGAGCCCCTTTCCCCTGTGATCGATTCCGACCCCCGCTATGAGCAGCAGAACATCGTGGGCCGCATGGCCGAGCCGGAGCGCCTGATCTGCTTCCCGGTGTCCTGGGTGGACGATCAGGGCAAGACCCGCCTGAATCACGGTTTCCGGGTGCAGCACAGCTCCGCCCTGGGCCCCTATAAGGGGGGGCTGCGATTCCATCCCTCTGTCAACCAGTCTGTCATGAAATTCCTGGCCTTTGAGCAGACTTTTAAGGACTGTCTGACCACCCTCCCCATGGGCGGCGGCAAGGGCGGGTCCGACTTCGACCCAAAGGGTAAGTCCGACGGCGAGGTCATGCGGTTCTGCCAGGCCTTTATGAATGAGCTCTACCGCCACATCGGTGAGAACACCGACGTCCCTGCGGGTGACATCGGTGTGGGCTGCCGGGAGATCGGCTACCTCTTCGGACAGTACAAGAAGCTGAAGAACCAGTGGACCGGCGCCATCACCGGAAAGAGTCTGGCCTCCGGCGGCTCCCTCACCCGCACCGAGGCCACCGGCTTCGGCCTGTGCTACTTCGGCGCCGCCTATCTGGCCGACCACGGCCAGTCCTTCCAGGGGAAGAAGGTCATCATCTCCGGCTCGGGCAATGTGGCCACCTACGCCAATCAGAAGTGCACCGAGATGGGAGCCACCGTGGTGGCCATGAGCGACTCCAACGGCTATGTGGTGGACGAGAACGGCATCGACTTCCGCATCATCCAGCAGATCAAGGAGCAGAAGCGGGAGCGCATCAGCACCTATCCCAACTATGTCCCCACTGCCAAATACGTGGAGGGCTGTGCCGGCATCTGGTCCGTCCCCTGCGACATCGCCATGCCCTGCGCCACCCAGAACGAGATCGACACCGACTCCGCCAAACTGCTGGTGTCCAACGGCTGTAAGGCCGTCTTTGAGGGCTCCAACATGCCCTGTACTCCCGAGGCCATCCAGGCCATCAAAGCCTCCGGCCTCCTCTACTCCCCCTCCAAGGCTTCCAACGCCGGCGGCGTGGCTGTCTCCGGCCTGGAGATGAGCCAGAACAGCGAGCGCCTGTACTGGACCTTTGAGGCGGTGGACGCCAAGCTGAAGGAGATCATGGAGAACATCTACCGCCAGTGCGCCGACACCGCAGCTAAGTACGGCCAGGAGGGCGACATCCAGGCCGGCGCCAATATCGTCAGCTTCCTGAAGGTGGCCGACGCCATGCTGTGGCAGGGCGTGTATTGACCGCTTCGTCTGAGCTCCTATCAGAAGCGTCCCCGGGACAGAAACTGTCCCGGGGACGCATCAGCTTGTGGAAAAAGCCTGGCAGAGTTCGCGCCCGCAGACGCAAACCAACTCAGGCTGCAGGTGCAGGCAGACTGTCGAAAAAACGGCCAGCCAAAGGACTCGGGGGGAAAGATACTGTGAAAGAAAACCCTCAGGGTTGTCTTTCACATGCAATCAAACCACTTTTCAGAACGTTAAAACGTTCTGAAAAGTGCTCTCAGCTCGTCGAAAATGCTTTGTCGACAAGCTGAGGGTTTGCCCGCCTGCGGCGGACAGACCCTGCGCGCAGCACTGCTGCTTTCTCGAAAAAGTGACTTTTCCACTTTTCGACAGTTTCACGCGCCCCCGGGACAGTTTCTGTCCCGGGGGCGCGTTGATATGCCGGGGTGTGGGCCCGATGCCAGTCCCCCTTTATTTCAGACCAGGCGGCATGATCCGCAGGGCGTAGGTCATGCTCTGGCAGGGGATCTCCAGGTAGTCGCAGACCTTCCAGTTGAGGTACACCTGGCCGTCCCGCTCCACAGTGGGGCCGAAGGTCATCTCCTCTGCTCCATCCACCACCAGCTCCTCAGTCCCTACGGTGAGCACCGCGGTGTGGCCCCGGTAGGTGATGGTCACCGTCCCGGCCTCACGGTCCCAATGACAGCCGGCTCCCAGCCGGCTGCATAGCTCCGCCGCCGGCACCTGGTCGTCAGCGCTCCAGCCGGGGTAGTAGAGGACGAAGGGCCGCAGGCTCTCGTCCAGCTCCGCCGGGACGGGCCCGCTGCTGTCCACCGGGTACTCCAGGTCCCCCAGGATCACCGACTCCACCTGGTCCAGATCCACCACCCGGTCAAAGAAGCCGATGGTGGTCTCGGTGATGGTGCGCTGGCCCTCCGGGGCATCGTCATACTCCGGACGGGTACCCCACCCGGCCTTCAGGTCGCCGGGGGTGTAAATGGTGCCGTCCTTCAGCTTCAGGAAGAACTCCCCCTGGAGGAAGGTGTCCCAGGACTCCTCCCACTCCCCATAAGAGTAGACCAGCTTGTAGCTCAGGGGGCCGAACTCCAGCAGGTGGACGGTGGCGCTCCGGTCCCACTCCGGGTTGAGGAGGATCTTGCGCTCCGGCTCCACCGTCACGGCGCCCATGGAGCCCACCTCCGGCAGACGGATGGCATACTTCGGTCCCATGCAGTCCACCCCGATCCACAGGGTGTCCAGTCCCTCCTCCATCTCGTTGGGGTCGAATTCCACCCGGAGCTGGGTGGTCACGCTCCGGTCGGTGCGCAGGCTGATGTCTTCCCAATAGCTGTAGCTGTGCGCACCCTCCAGTTTGGGGGAGGCGTTGCAGTACCGCCAGGACAGCTGTTCCCCCGCGTAGTCGGCGCTGGCCAGCCATACGTCTCCGGGATCAAAGGTGGACTCAGGGGCATCATAGCGCTCCCATGGGCTCATCTGGGCCCCCTCCATCAGCCAGGCCGCCCCCTCGTCGGTGAGGGCCTCCAGGGTCACCTGGGCTACCAGGCCGTACTGGTCCACCACGGCGCTGTCCAGGGTCAGGCGGAATTTCCCGTCCGACACGCTCTCGCCCCCCTGGATATAGGGCTCCACCACGCTCAGGTCGCCCTTGAAATACCGCTCCAAAAATCCGCTGTTCACTGCCAGGGCGGTGCCCATCAGCAGTGCTGCCGCCAGGGCCGCTACCCCCGCAGCACGTATCCTGTGCTTCATCGGTCTGCTCCTTTCCGTCTGCCCCTCCGCCAGCACCCGCTCCATCAGCTCGGGCGCAGGACGGATCTGCTCCATCATCTGCTTGTATTCTCTTCGATCCATGCTATCCCTCCTCCAGCAGCACCCGCAGCCTGTCTCTGCCCCGCATCAGCTGGGACCGCACCGTGGCCGGGCTCCGGTCCAGCAGCCGGGCGATCTCCTCCGTGGTCATGTCCTCGTAGTAGTAGAGGTGGAGCACCGTGCGGTACTTGTCCGGCAGGCGGCGCAGCTCCTCCCAGAGCGCCTCTCCCTCCGGGGAGGGGGCCTCCAGCGTCTCACTGAGGGGCTCCGTCCGCCGCCGCCAGGGCGCCGCATGAAGCTTTTTGGCGCAGTTGATAGTGACCCGCAGCAGCCAGGCCTTCCGGTGCTCCTCCGAGGTGAACTGGGGGTCGCTGCGGAGGTAGCGGAGAAAGACCTCCTGGTACACATCCTCAGCGTCTGCGGTGTTCCCCGTCCGGGCAAAGGCAAGGCGATAGACCATGTCAGAGTAGCGGCGGACCGTCTCCTCCGCCTGGCTCGTCCGGTCCATGTCATCCCCCTCCTTTCACCTCAAACACCCCACAGCGGGGCAAAATGTTGCAGGGATCAAAAAATTTTTGCGCGGCCCCTGAACCGGACCTGCGCAGGGGCACACAGTGGGTGTCTGCCTCATAGAAGCGGGACGGGAGAAGAAAGACCCCTCATCCGTCACGGCTTCACCGTGCCACCTCTCCCCAGAGGGGGGAAGGCTTTGGGGGCGGTCCGCACCTTTCCTCTTTTGTGATCTCCTCATTTATGGTATATATATATCAGGAAAAATGGAAGGGCCGGCGGCCGAGCCCCATCTGTAAGAAACTTGTAAGACTTCCCCCAGCTTTTTTGTAAGAAATCTCTGCTATCCTGTTCCCAGGCAAACCGAGAGAGGAGCTGCGCTATGGACACAAAGGAGACCGTCCTGGTGGTGGATGACGACCGGGAGATCGTGGGGGCCATCGCCCTGGCCCTGGAAAAGGAGGGCTACCGGGTGCTGCGTGCCTATGACGGCATGGAGGCCCTGGACCACGCCCTGGACCCGGAGCTGCGGCTGATCCTGATGGATGTGATGATGCCCCGCCTGGACGGCCTCTCCGCCGTCCTCCGCATCCGGGAACGGCGCAACCTGCCCATCATTGTCCTGTCCGCCAAGAGCGAGGAGAGCGACAAGGTGCTGGGACTGTCCATGGGGGCGGATGACTATGTGACCAAGCCCTTCTCCACCCAGGAGCTGGTGGCCCGGGTGCGCAGCCAGCTGCGGCGGTACACCCGGCTGGGGGATGTGAACGCCTCCGCCAGAGACCGGCGCATTGTCAACGGCCGGCTGTCCTACGACCCGGACAGCCGGGTCCTGACGGCGGACGGGGACGAGGTGAAGCTCACCGCAACGGAGCTGGGCATCCTGGACCTGCTGATGTGCAACTTGGGCCGGGTCTTTCCTGCGGAGGAGATCTACCGCCGGGTCTGGGGGGAGGAGGCCTACGCCTCGGAGAACACAGTGATGGTGCACATCCGCCGGATCAGGGAGAAGATCGAGCTCAACCCTCGGGAGCCGGACTATTTGAAGGTGGTGTGGGGAATTGGTTATAAAATGGAAAAACATCCTTAACAGAGGCAACAAGACAGACAGGGCCCCGGCACCGGCGGCGTGCCCGGCGGGGGGCCGCCTGCGGGCGGCGGCGGGGCTGACGGCTTTCCTGCTGGGGATCAGCCTCCTGCTGGCCGGCGGATTGGGCCAGTACGGCTGGTGGTCCACGGAGCTGGGCGCCCGGTGGGCCAGGGACAGCCTGGAGGAGGACTGGCAGGACACCGCCGCCTTCCGAACTATCATCTGCAACTGGCTGGACGCCTGTCTCACCGCGGGGACCTGGGAGTACACCTCCGGAGGCGACTACGGGAAGGAGCTCCTGGATGGCCTGGAGGGGGACAAGAACCTGCTCTACGCCGTGGCGCGGCGGGGCAGTGTCCTGTACACCAACACCTCGGACAGCGGCTTCCTCTCCTCCGGCCAGCCGCCGGAGGGGTACCGCTTCGCGCTGCGCTGTGAGGACGGAATGGTGTCCATTACCCAGGACGGCCGGGAACTGGATGTATATGGGGACGGCTGGTACACCGAGGACGACCTGTGGTTCGTCCCAGGCTATGAGAACTTCCCCATGGATGCGGATGCCAGAAACATCCAGGTCTATCTGGCCGCGGCGTCAGATCCAAAGCCTATGGTCTACGGGAATTATCTGGGCTCCGGCGCGGATATCCGCACCTCCCAGCTCTATGACCTGGTCCAGAACCTGGCGCAGTACCGCCGGGAGCTGCTGACAGAGTGGGGGATGCTGGGGGGCGGTGTGCTGCTGCTGGCCCTGGCTCTGGTCCTGCGCCGGGACAAGGCCAGGGCGGACCGCTTCCTGGCCCGGGGGACCGGCCGGATCTGGTTCGAGGTCAAGGTGCTCCTGGCCCTTCTGGCGCTGCTCCTCCTCCCCTGGGGGGAGTTGAGCGGCTGGATCGCCTCCACGCCCACTTCGGCCTATGCCGCGGCCTCTTCCACCGTCAGCAGCGGCTCCGCACAGTGGGACACGGGGGCCGTCGCCCTCTATTCTTACAGCGGGGATGTGGTTCAGTCCCAGGCAGAAACCCATGTGTATGGAACGGGGGAAGGGCCGGACGTGCTCTTCGATTTCCTTCAGGCGCTGGGCACCCGTCCCGCCGCCGCTGTTCTGGCCTTCCTGGCTCTGTACCTGCTGATATTCAACGACCTGCGGTACAACAGGCAGGCATGGCGGCACGGAGTGCTGGGGATGCTGGCCGCCCGGGAGCTGGAGCTCCCTGTCCAGAAGCGGCTCAGCCGCTCCGCCGGCATGGTTTCCCTGTCCTGTCTGCTGCTGAACTGCGTCACAGCCGGTCTGCTGATCTGGTGCTCCAGCTGGTCCTGGGGCTCCGTCCGGCTGGAGACGGCCTGGCTCCTCTGTCTGCCGCCCCTTCTGCTCGCTGCTGTGACAGCGGCATTCCTGTTCCGCCAGCGCCGGCTGTGGGGGGATCTGGGGGCGCTCACCGGTCAGATTGCCGCCGTCCGGGCGGGGGAGCTGGCCCGCCCCCTGGAACTGCCCCGGGACCACGACCTGTCCCAGGCGGCGGATGACCTGAACCACATTCAACAGGGGCTCCAGGCCGCCATGGAGGAGCGCACCCGCAGCGAGCGGATGAAGGTGGAGCTGGTCACCAATGTGTCCCATGACCTGAAGACCCCCCTCACCTCTATCATCAGTTATGCCGAGCTGCTGGAGCAGGAACATCTGGAGCCCCCTGCCGGGGAGTATGTGACTATCCTCTCCCAAAAGGCCCAGCGGCTGAAGGGGATGGTGCAGGATGTGTTCGAGGTGAGCAAGGCGGCCTCCGGCCAGCTGCCGGTGAGCCTCAAACGGCTGGACCTGGCCCGCCTGCTCCGCCAGACCCTGGCGGATATGGACCAGCCCATCCAGGAGAGCGGGCTGCAGCTGCGCACCCAGCTCCCCGACCACTCGGTGCTCATCCAGGGGGACAGTGACCGCCTCTACCGGGTGTTCCAGAATCTGCTGGGCAACGCCCTGAAATACTCCCTGGCCGGTTCCCGGGTGTACCTGACCCTCACGGTGGAGGAGGGACAGGCGGTGGCCGCCCTGCGCAACACCTCTGCCGCAGAACTCCGTCCCGGCCTGGACTACACCCAGCGCTTCGTCCGGGGGGACGAGAGCCGTACCGACGGCGGCAGCGGGCTGGGCCTGTCCATTGCCTCCAGCTTTGTCCAGGCCTGCGGCGGTCAGTTCCAGGTAGAGACCCAGGCCGACCTCTTCACCGCCCTGGTCTCCTTCCCCTTGGACGCCTCCCCGTCCGATCCCAGGTGATCCGCATTTCGGAAACAGCCGTACGGGCGGACTTTTTTGACAAATGGAAAGGCCCAGGCGCTTTTGCGCCTGGGCCCTCTGTGTCAATGGGGTTACGGTCCTTCCGCGCGGACGGGGCGGAGGGCGGCCTCCTCGGTCTGATCGGGATACAGCTTCCGCAGATGGCGGATGCAGAGGATGGCGGCGGGGATCAGGAACAGATCGGCGCTGATCCAGGCCACCGGGGAGGCAAAGCAGGCGGCGGTGAAGCCGAACAGGGGGACGAAGACCTGGCCCATCACCGTCCGGGCGGCCATCTCGAGCACCCCCGCCAGGATGGCCAGCTGACTGAAGCCCATCCCCTGGATGGAGAAGCGCACGATATTGACCAGGGCCAGGGGGAAGAAGAAAGCGGTGAGGGTAGTGATATACTGGCTGGTGAGGGACACAAGCCGGGCAAGATCGGCCTCATCCTGGTTCAGGAACAGCATGGCGCACTGGGGAGCGAAGAGCAGCATGGCCCCCACGGCCAGCACGGCATAGCCCAGCCCCAGCCAGGCGCAGGCCCGCATCCCCTGTCCCAGCCGGTCCAGCTTGCAGGCCCCCACGTTCTGGCCGCAGTAGGTGGCCATAGAGGAGCCCATGGCGTCATAGGGGCAGCAGATCAGCTGGAACAGCTTGGCTCCGGCGGCCACCGAGGCGATGGCGGCAGTTCCCAGGCCGTTGACGGCGGACTGGAGGATGATGGAGCCGACGGCGGTGATGGAGTATTGGAGGCCCATGGGGATGCCCATCCAGCACAGAACCTTGGCGGAGTGGAGGTCAAACCGCTTCTCCGCCCCCTGCATGCGCAGGATGGGGAAGCGCCTGACCATGAAAGCCAGACAGGCCAGGCCGGACAGAGCCTGGGAGAGCACGGTGGCGATGGCCGCCCCCGCCACTCCCGCACGGAAGAGCAGAATGAAAGCGAAATCCAGGCCGATATTCAGGATGGAGGCCAGGGCCAGGAAATAGACCGGCGTCTTGCTGTCCCCCAGAGAGCGCATGATGGCAGCCAGCAGGTTGTAGAGGATGGAGGCCGGGATACCCATGAAGATCACGAAGATATAACTGTACGCATCCGCGAAGATCTCCTCCGGCGTCTGCATGGCGGTCAGGATCGTACGGCACAGCAGGCCGGTGGCTGCGGTGAGCACCACGGCGATGCCCGCCCCCAGATAGGCGGCGTTGGCTACGTATCGGCGCATTTTGGAGGGCTCTCCCGCCCCAATGCGCTGAGCTACCGGGATGGCGAAACCGTTGCAGATGCCCATGCAGAAGCCGATGACCAGAAAACTGATGGAGCCGGTGGAGCCCACCGCCGCCAGCGCGGCAGACCCCAGCAGTTTGCCCACGATCATGGTATCCACCAGATTGTAGAGCTGCTGGAACAACAGGCCCAGCAGCGTGGGCAGGGTGAAGCCGGCGATCAGCCGCATGGGGCTGCCGGTGGTGAGATCGCGGGTCATAGGGGGTCCCTCCTTCTGATGCGGAGCGGGGCGCCTGCGCCCGTCTCCTGGACTGCAATATTATAGCGGTCCGCCCCCCTTTGGGATAGAGCTTTTTTTCACAATCTTTTCCCCGCTCCCCTCCGGCCGGTCTGTCAAATTGTCATGACCGGGACCGTGGGGCCTTCTGCCACAGCGGCCCGTCTCGCCCCTCAGCCCTTCGGGGCGTCCTTCTCGGTGGGCAGCAGCTTTTTCCGCTGAGAGAGGAACAAAGTCAGGGTGGTGGCACTGGCCAGGATGTCGGCGATAGGCTCGGCCGCATAGATCCCCATGACGCTGCCGGTGACTCTGGGCAGGATGAGGGCCAGGGGCACCAGCAGGATCACCTTCCGCAGCAGGGCCAGGAACAGGCTGGTCCTGGCCTGACCAAGGGCCATGAAGGTGCTCTGGCAGGCCATCTGGGCGCCGAAGGCCCAGATGCCCCCGAAGAAGAGGGGCATGACCCGGGACACCAGCTGGATCAGCTCCTGCTCAGGGGTGAAGATACGGGCCAGCACCCCCGGGATCAGGGCCACCATGACAAAGGCGGAGCAGGTGACCGCCATGGTGACGGCCAGCAGCCGCTTGAAGGTCTGCCGGACCCGCCGGTAGTTCTTGGCCCCATAGTTGTAGCTCATAATGGGCTGGACCCCCTGGGTGATGCCCTGGGTGGGCATGACGATCATCTGCATGATGGACTGGATGATGGTGATGGAGCCTACATACAGGTCCCCGCCGTAGGTCTGCATCCCGGTGTTCAGGACCACGGTTACCAGGCTCTCGGTGGACTGCATGATAAAGGGTGCCACTCCCAGGCCGGCGATCTTCCCCATCACTCTGGGGTCAGGCCGGACATAGGCGCGGCGGATGCGCAGGATGCTGTGGGGACAGCAAAGGAAGGCAAGCACCCAACAGGCGCTCACCGCCTGGGACAGGATGGTGGCCAGGGCCGCACCCCTTACCCCCCACTGGAAAACAAAAATAAAGATGGGGTCCAGTACGATATTCAGCACCGCGCCGATGAGCACGCTGAGCATGGCGGTCATCGCTTTCCCCTGGGCACTGATGAAGGTGTTCAGGCCCAGGGCCAGCTGGACGAAGACCGTGCCCAGCAGATAGATGCCGATGTAGCTGGAGGCATAGCCAATGGTGGCGTCCGAGGCGCCGAAGGCCCGCAGGATGGGCTCCTTGAAGGCGCTGAAGCCCACCGTCAGCACTGCGGCGGTCATCAGCAGCAGTGCCAGAGAGTTGCCCAGGATCCGCTCCGCCTGGTCCTTTTTTCCCGCCCCCAGCTGGATGGCGGCCAGCGGCGCGCCTCCCTGCCCGGCAAAGGCTGCAAAGGCGGACACCAGCGTAATGATGGGAAAGGTCACCCCCACCCCGGTCAGTGCCAGGTCCCCCACCTCGGGGATGTGGCCGATGTAGATGCGGTCCACGATGTTGTACAGCATGTTGATGAACTGGGCGGCCACCGCTGGTACGGCCAGCTTCAGCATCAGACGGCCGATGGGTGCCGTCCCCAGCACATTTGATTCTCTCTCCTCCACAGGAGTCACTTGCCTTTCTTTTCTGGATTTTCAGTCAAAGCCCCAGCCCATAGACCCGGTTGGCGTTGTCAAAGAAGACGGCGGGGCGGCGCTCCTCCGGCACGATGCGGGTGACGTAGTCCCGGTATTCTGACAGATTGACGATGGGCCAGTCGGTGCCGTACAGGAAGCGGTCCCAGCAGCCCAGATAGTCCATCCAGGTGCGCAGCAGCCCCACGTATCCGGCCCGCTCCACAAAGTAGCGGTCCAGGTCCGCACGCCCCTCCAGCAGCCCGGACAGGTCAGCGCACACGTTGGGGTTCTTCTCCAGCACCGCCGCGGCCGCCTCCAGGAAGGGGTTGCCGAAGTGGCACATGACGAACCGGGTCCTGGGGAAGTCCGCCGCCGCCTCGTCCAGCGCCAGGGGGTGGCTGTACTTCAGGTGGGCCCGGGGGTGGGCGGTGAGCCCCATATGGACCGCTACCGGCTTGTCATACCGCTCCGCCAGACGGTAGACGGGCTCGTACACCGGATCGGACAGCCAGATCCGGTTGTACCCGGGGTAGAGCTTCACGCCGCAGCAGTTCTCCCGCTTCAGATGCTCCTCCACCTGGTCGGGCAGGTCCTCCGGGATGTGGCTCCCCCGGCGGAGCACCAGGCTGTCCAGCCCCACGCAGTAGTGGAACAGGTCCCGGGGGTAGTTGTGGAAGCCGGTCTCCAGGCTGCGGTTGCCCATCACCACCCCGTGGACGATCTCCAGCTCCCCATAGACCTGCCGGAGATGCTCCACCGAGTTCTCGTGCCCCACCCCACGGGCCATGGCATCGGTCCCCGGCTCGGACGGAAAGATGTGCAGGTGCGCGTCAATGATCTTCATAAGTCCCTCCTCTGATCCGGCGGCGCAGCCAGGCCGCGCCCCCATTCAGGCCAATGGCCAGCAGTGTGGAGAGCACCGCCACCAGGAAGGGGAGCAGCCAGCTCCGCTCCATGGCCCAGGCAAAGCCCGGCACAGTGTCGCTCCACTCCTTCATCACCCCGTAGATGGGCACATGAAAGGCAAAGATATAAAAGGTCAGCTCCCGCCCGCAGCGGCAGGCGGTCCTCCTCAGCACCGGGCTTTTCACCGCCGGACCGGCCACACAGGCCGCCATCACGCACACCGCGGCCAGCACCGTCCCCACATGGAGGTCCAGGAATTCCGTGCGGCTGCGCTCCCACAGCGCCAGAAGGGACCCCGCCGCCGCCCCCAGCCAGAGCCAGCCCGGCCGCAGGGCCTCGATCCGCTCCCGCTGCGATCCCATACAGGTGCCCAGGAGGAAGAAGGGCAGGCCGTCCAGCCACACGTTTCGGATGCGTACGCTGTCCACTGCCAGCCCCTGGAGACTCCGGCCCTCCCCCAGCACCAGGTGGACGGCCAGCAGGCCCAGGGCCAGGACGGCCAGCAGGCGGTGGGGCAGGCGGCCCCGGAGCAGCGCGGTGAGGCCCCACCACATCAGGTAGATCATCAGCAGCGCGGCCAGAAACCACAGCGGCCAGGAGTAGGGCAGGGGAAAGAGCTGCCACAGTACCAGCGATGCTGCGTTGGCCCAGGTAAAGCACCCCAGAAGGTAGGCACCCATGGAGGCACCGCCGTGTTTGGCCATGGCGCACCCAAGACCCAGCAGGGCGAGGCAGGCGAAGAGCAGCAGGCCGGCGGTGCGGACCGTCCGGCGGGCCAGCACACGGGGCGGACTGCGCCAGCTGAAGAAGCCGGCGGAGAGGAAAAACAGCGGGACCGCAAACCGGGCCAGGCAGTTCACCGCCACCCCGATCTGTCCCGGAAGGAGGATATGGATAAAGATGACGCTGTAAATGGCGACACATTTCCACAGGTCCAGCTTGTCGTTGTGTCCGCTCCCGCGCTCCATGCGCCTCACCTCCTCTGGCCTGTAACATAATATTATATCACAGCCGCCCGGGAAAGAAAAGCCGAGTCTGTCCCGATCTTCCTCCCTCTCTCATTGAGTTGTTGTCCACAACTTCAACTTTAACCGATGAGGCATTGTCCTCCATCCTTTTTATTCATCTGTCCAGCATGTATTGTACTCCTACAGTAGGCGAACGACCGGGGGCAAAATTTTTCTTTACAGGGGAAGCGGGCTGTGGTATGATGCCGGGGACGAGTTCCCACATCTCGTCCAAGCACGGTCGTGAGACGCGCCGTGTTCGTTCGGGAGGCCCTGCCTCTCGTTCTCTAAAAAAGAAAATGGAGGTTTTTTTATGCGCAAATTTACCACCCGAGACCTGACCCTGGCCGCTGTCCTGGCCGCTGTCTACGCAGCGCTCACCATCACTCTGCCCGTGCCCCAGTACGGAGCGGTCCAGATCCGGTTCGCCGAGGCCCTCACCGTGCTCCCGTTCCTGTTCCCCGCCGCCACGCCGGGGCTGTTTGTGGGGTGCATCATCGCCAACCTGTTTTCTCCCTTCGTGCTGGATGTGGTGTTCGGGTCCATGGCCACCCTGCTGGCCTGCCTGTGGACCAGCCGGATGACCAGCCGATGGCTGGCACCCCTGCCCCCCGTGCTGTGCAACGCAGTGATCGTGGGGGCGGAGATCGCCTGGGCGGAGACCGGCATTACTCCTGCGTTTTGGACGGCATTCGGCTTCAACGCGGTGACGGTGGGGCTGGGTGAGCTGATCGCCTGCTATGCTCTGGGCTCCCTGCTGCTGTCCGCAATGCCTCAGGTGCCCTATTTCAGGGGGATGATCCCGGCCGAGCGGCTGGAGCGGCTGTCTTCCCGTGCGGGGCGGGAGCGGGCCTGAAGATAGAACGAGAAAGAGATCACCGGTCGGGAGAGCCGTCCGGTGATCTCTTTTTGCGCATGTTTGGGGTGGGACATGCATAATCTGGAGGGTGTGAGAGCAATCAGGGGAAAGGCGGGAGGGCGGGACATGAGATTCCAGGGGCGAGACGCCGCCAGGGGGCGGAGGATGCGGAAGGATCTGGGCCGGACGGCCGGAGCGGGGGTGGCCCTGGCTCTGGTCCTGTTCCTGATGCCCGCCCTGCTGGTGCGGCAGGGGGAATTTTCCCAGGAGCTTCTGCCCCAGGGAACACTGCCCCTCCATCGGACGCCGTCCAGCGTCTCGGCCGCCAGCCAGGACCGGGGGCGGGTAGTGCGGCTGAGCCGATCGGACGGGACAGTGGAGGAGCTGACCATGGAGGAGTACCTGTGGGGGGTGGTGGCAGCGGAGATGCCCGCTTCCTTTGAGGAGGAGGCCCTGAAGGCACAGGCCTGCGCCGCCCGTACCTATACGGTCACCCTTCAGGAGGCATCCAGCCCCCGGCACCCGGACGCCCAGATCTGTGATGACAGCGGCTGCTGCCAGGCGTATCTGGACCGGGCGGAGGCGGAGGCCCGCTGGGGGGCCAATGCGGAACTGTACAGCGGAAAGATCCAGCGGGCCGTGGAGGAGACCGATGGACTGGGGGTGCTCTATAACGGGGCGCCCATTCAGGCGGTGTTTTTTTCCTCCGCTGCAGGCCGGACGGTGGGGGCAGTGGAGGCATGGGGGAATTCGGTGGACTATCTGGTGGGAGTGGAGAGCCCGGAGGGGGAGGAGGTGCCCAACTACCACAGTCAGGTGGTCCTGACGGCGGAAGAGGTCAGGACGGCGGCGCTGGCACAGTATCCGGGGGCGGACCTGTCCGGGGATCCCTCAGGGTGGTTCTCGCAGCCGGTGGAAAATTCAGCCGGCGGAGTGGCCTCCGTGGATCTGGGAGGCGTCACCCTCACCGGGAGCGAGGTGCGGGCTCTGTTCGGGCTCCGCTCCGCCAGCTTTTCCGTGTCCTGGGACGGGGAAGCCTTCACCTTTGACGTCACCGGCTACGGACACGGGGTGGGCATGAGCCAGTACGGGGCCAATGCCATGGCTAGGGAGGGGAGCGATTTCGAGGAGATCCTCACCTGGTACTACACCGGGACAGAGGTGGGGGAGCTGTACGGAGCGGCGGGGGAATAAGATCGGGGAAACAGCCCCCGCCGCACCGGAGGCCCCTCCGCTTCTGACAGAGGGCCGTCTCGTCCGCAGCGGCCGCAGCACATAGGAAGAGCACCAGATGCGGGAACACGGCCTGATGAGGGGTGGACCAGAGAGCAGAATTCAAAGACCATCCCGCGGGGGGGTCTCCCTATATGAGCACCTGGAGCAACAGCAGAGCCGCAGATGCAGGCCGGCCTCCGAATGGCATTGGGAAGAGGCGGGGATACAAAAAGGGCTCCGGCAGCTTCTGACTGCCGGAGCCCTTCCATATTTCATCCATCAAAGGTCAATATGCCACGCCCCAGTAGATCATGTGCTTGGCGGGCTTGCCGCAACAGACGCAGGTGTCGCCCACTGCCTCCTGCTTGAGGGGCATGCACCGGGAGGTGACCCCGGCCTGCTCCTTCATCTTCAGCTCACACTCCAGCTCACCGCACCACATGGTCTTGGCGAAGCCGCCCTCGCCCTCCATGAAGGACTTGACTTCGTCCAGGGTGCGGCACACCTTGGTGTGGTCCTCCAGATTCTGTTTAGCCCGCTGGAACAGTCCGTCGTGGACCGCGTCCAGCAGCTCCTGAACCTTAGCCTCCAGCTCTGCCAGGGGGACGAAGACCTTCTCGCCGGAGTCCCGGCGGCAGATGCAGCACTGGCCCTTCTCCATGTCCTTGGGGCCGATCTCCACACGCAGGGGGACGCCTTTCATCTCGTACTGGGCGGCCTTCCAGCCCATGGACTGGTCGCTGTCATCCATCTGGGCCCGGATGCCCGCCGCTTTCAGGCGGTCCAGCAGGGCGGCGGCGGCGTCCAGCACGCCCTCCTTGTGCTGGGCCACGGGGATGACGATGGCCTGGATGGGGGCGATGCGGGGGGGCAGGACCAGGCCGTTGTTGTCCCCGTGGGTCATGATGATGCCGCCGATCATCCGGGTGGACACGCCCCAGCTGGTCTGGTGGGGGTAGTGGAGCTGGTTGTCCCTGCCGGTGAAGGTGATGTCAAAGGCCCGGGCGAAGCCGTCACCGAAGTAGTGGCTGGTGCCCGCCTGGAGGGCCTTCCGATCATGCATCATGCACTCCACGGTATAAGTCTCCTCCGCGCCGTTGAATTTCTCCTTATCTGTCTTGCGGCCCCGGACCACGGGCATGGCCAGCACATTCTCCATGAAGTCGGCGTAGAGGTTCAGCATCCGCATGGTCTCCTCCCGGGCCTCCTCCTCGGTGGCGTGCATGGTGTGGCCCTCCTGCCACAGGAACTCCCGGTGGCGCAGGAAGGGGCGGCTGGTCTTCTCCCAGCGCAGGACAGAGCACCACTGGTTGTACAGCTTGGGCAGGTCCCGGTGGGAGTGGATAATGTTTTTATAGTGCTCACAGAACAGGGTCTCAGAGGTGGGACGGATGCAGTAGCGCTCCTCCAGCTTCTCGCTGCCGCCGTAGGTGACCCAGGCGCACTCAGGGGCAAAGCCCTCCACATGGTCCTTCTCCTTCTGGAGCAGGGACTCGGGGATCAGCATGGGCAGATACACGTTCTCGTGGCCGGTCTCCTTGAACCGACGGTCCATCTCCCGCTGGATGTTCTCCCAGATGGCATAGCCATAGGGGCGGTAGATGAACATGCCCTTGATGGAGGAGTAGTCGATCAGCTCCGCCTTCTTGCACACGTCGGTGTACCACTGGGCGAAGTCCACCTCCATGTCGGTGATCTGCTCCACCTGCTTCTTCTTGTCATTGGCCATTCTAGATCCGTCCTTTATCATCAAACTAAAAACTGGCGCGGCCCCGCAGGGCCGGGCATCAGATCAATGTGTCCCATCCATTTTATAAACAGAACCGGGAAAAGTCAAGGAAAACAAGCGGTATGGGAGGCCCAGACAAGGGGAATTCTATATCCTCAGCCACGCCGCGGCAGCGGACCTGGTAGGCTGAGGCGGGGCGAGACCGGGCCTTTTCCTTGCGCGTGGGCCGATTTTGTGTTACAATGACCCGAAATGCACAGAGCAGGCGGCAGAGGATCATCCACGCCGCCTGCCGGGGAGACGAGAAAGAGCGATGACACGATACGACGCAGGAGAATTTGATGTGGCCGTCATCGGCGCGGGCCACGCTGGCATTGAGGCCGCCCTGGCCTGCGCCAGAATGGGGCTGCGGACGGCGTGCTTCACCATCAACCTGGATGCGGTGGGCAACATGCCCTGCAACCCGGCCATCGGCGGCACCGGTAAGGGCCATCTGGTCCGGGAGCTGGACGCCCTGGGGGGCGAGATGGGCCGGGCGGCCGACCGGGCCTGCATCCAGTACCGCCTGCTCAACCGGGGCAAGGGGCCGGCAGTCTGGTCCCTGCGGGCCCAGGCGGACCGGCGGGAATATCAGAAGGTGATGAAGCACACCCTGGAGCGCCAGGAAAACCTGTGGGTGAAGCAGTCCGAGGTGGTGGACATCCTTACAGACGGAGGGGCGGTGTCCGGCGTGGTCACTTACACCGGGGCGGTCTACCGGGTCAAGGCGGCTGTGGTGGCCACCGGGACCTATCTAGGGGGACGCACCATCGTGGGGGAGGTGGTCCGGGACTCCGGTCCTGACGGCCTGGCTGCCGCCGTCCCCCTGACAGCGTGCCTGACGGGGCTGGGCCTGACCATCCGCCGCTTCAAGACGGGCACGCCCCCCCGAGTCAATGCCCGCAGTGTGGACTTCTCCCGCATGGAGCGGCAGCCTGGGGATGAGGAGGGGCTGGCCTTCTCCTTCCAGACAGAGCGCCCGCCGGAGAACCGGGCGGTCTGCTGGCTGACCTACACCAACCAGCGCACCCACGACATCATTCGGGCCAATCTGGACCGCTCCCCCCTGTACGATGGCACCATCGAGGGGGTAGGGCCCCGGTACTGCCCCTCCATCGAGACCAAGGTGGTCCGCTTCCCGGATAAGGAGCGCCACCAGCTCTTCGTGGAGCCCATGGGGCTGGACACGGAGGAGCTGTACATCCAGGGGTTCTCCTCCTCTCTGCCTGAGGAGGTGCAGCTGGAGATGCTGCACACCGTTCCGGGGCTGGAGCGGGCGGAGATGACCCGGTGCGCCTATGCCATCGAATATGACTGCGTGGACCCCACCCAGCTGGAGGCCACCCTGGAGAGCAAGCAGGTGCCGGGACTGTACGGAGCGGGACAGTTCAACGGCTCCTCCGGCTATGAGGAGGCGGCGGTGCAGGGCTTTGTGGCGGGGGTGAACGCCGCCCTGAAGCTGTTGGGCCGCCCGCCATTGATCCTCCGCCGGGACCAGGGGTACATCGGGGTGCTCATCGACGACCTGGTGACTAAGGGGACCAACGAGCCCTACCGCATGATGACCTCCCGCACCGAGTACCGGCTGCTCCACCGCCAGGACAACGCCGACCGCCGCCTGACTCCCATCGGCCGCGGGCTGGGGCTGGTGAGCCGGGAGCAGGCGGAGGCGGTGCAGGTCAAGTATGAGGCGGTGGACCGGGAAGCGGCCCGGCTGGAGCGGGCCGGGACACCTCCCTCCGCTGCCTTGGACACCCTGCTGGCGGAGAAAGGGGAGCCTCCGGTGCGGGACGGGGCCCGGCTGGCCGACCTGCTGCGCCGGCCCAGGATCACCTATGAGGAGCTGGCTCCCTTCGACCCGGAGCGCCCCCCCCTTCCCAGGGAGATTGTCCGGGAGGTGGAGATCACCATCAAGTATCAGGGTTATATCGACCGGCAGCTGCGGCAGGTGGCGGAGATGAAGAAGCTGGAGGACCGGCCTCTCCCGCCGGACCTGGACTATGAGGCCATTGGCGGCCTGCGGCTGGAGGCCCGGCAGAAGCTGGCCCAGATCCGGCCCCGGAACCTGGGGCAGGCCAGCCGGGTGTCCGGCGTCTCCCCCGCTGATGTGGCGGTGCTGATGGTCTATCTGGGCAAGTGAGGACAAAGGAGAAGAAGATGAAGCTGACACAAGTGAAGGGCAGCACCTGGGTGCTGGAGGCCAACGAGCTGATCCCCCTGTACCTGCTGGACGACCGGCGGTGTGTTCTCCTGGACAGCGGGCTGGCCAAGGAGCGGGATGAGATCGAGAAGACCCTGCTGGAGGCGGGGCTGGAGCCGGCAGGCATCCTGTGCTCCCACGCCCATGTGGACCACTGCGCCAATAACCGGTATTTTCAGGAGAAGTACCACCTCCCCGTGGCACTCACCGCCCCGGAGGCGGGGATGTGCAGCAGTATCCTGAATTTGAAGTGCTACCGGCTGCTGGTCTCCCCCGATGCGGCGGAGCAGGAGATGAGCGAGATGGTGCACGTCCCGGACCTGATCCTCCCACCGGTGGACGGGCCCATCCGGCTGGCGGGAGCCATGTTCCGCATCCTGCACACACCGGGGCACTCCTCCGGCCACATCTGTGCCGTCACCCCGGACAACGTGTGCTACACCGGGGACGCCCTGATGTCCCAGGCGCTGCTGGACGCCAAGCTGCCTTACGGCCTGTCCATCCAGCTGGCCATGGAGAGCCGGGAGCGGCTGCGGGAGCTGGAGGACTGCGACTTCTTTATCATGGCTCACAAGGGGGTGTGCGCCGGAAGAGAGATCGGCCCCCTCATCGACGCCAACCAGGAGCTGGTGCGCCGCCGGGCCGGAGAGATCCGGGACCTGATCACAGAGCCCATGGACTTCAGCCAAATCTGCCGGGCGGTATGCACCCGGTTTTCCCTGCTCACCCGGCGGCCCCGCCGGGCGCTGTACTACGAGCGGAACATCCGCCTGTTTGTGGAGTATCTGATGGACCAGGGGGAGCTGGGCATGGAGACCCGCCAGGGGACGGCCTTCTACCTGCCATCAAAGAAAATATGAGGACAGTATAACCGGGCCCCGGAGATATTTGATCTCCGGGGCCCGGTAAATTCTGTGCGGACCGTTAACGAGCATATTGCTGCCAGCTGGTCGGCGTATATTCAATATTATATAATTTTTGCGGGTAGATAATAACAAGGTTTAATATCAAGAAATTACAGAAAAATTAAACCAAAAATTCGAAAAATTTATTTCAGAAATAGAAAAGCTCCTCAAATTTTTTGTCCAGCGCGATGCACAGCACCAGGGCCAGCTTGGCGGTGGGGTTGAACTGGCCGGTCTCAATGGAGCTGATGGTCTGGCGGGACACGCCCACCAGCTTGGCCAGGTCTCCCTGGGACAGACCGCGCTCCGCCCGGGCCACCTTTAAGCGATTTTTCAAGACCAGCTGTTCATCCATGTCCTCACCATCCCTGTGTGAAGTATCTTACCAGATTCCAGGCCAAAAAAGCAAGAGAGATTAGCAGCGTCACCACGTCGGAGGTGTTCCTCCGCTTGGTGAGACGGTAGAGGCGGTTGCCCACACAGGAGGCCCAGAACATGGCCAGCACACTGTTGGCGGGCAGGCCGTGGAGCCGGTTGAAGATCACGATCACTACCCCCACCAGAAAGACCAGGATCAGGCTGAAGGACTCCCCCTCGATGCGGACAGTGCGCTCCATCTCGTCCTGAAGGACGTTTTCTTTGCGGCTTTTCGCCAGGATCTCTTCCTTGTTCATGGATCATGCTCCTTTCTTTTCTCATTGGGCGGGCACCAGCGCCAGTACCAGCAGCCGCAGCATTCCCGCCAGCAGGGCCAGCAGGAAAAGGGCGGACAGCAGCACAAACGTCAGTACCAGCCTGGCCGGCCCCAGCGGTCTGGCCGGGCTCACGGCAGGGTCTCCAGGATGTAGGAGACCAGGGAGAAGAGGGAGGCCAGTCCGGCCAGCACTGCGGTGGCCAGCACGCTCTTTTCCTTCCGGGCAAAGTAGCGGCCTGCGGCCTCGCAGGAGAGATAGGCCCAAAACAGGGTCAGGGGCAGGGAGTTGTCCAGCCCCCGGACCATGTTGTAGATCATGATGACGAGAAACAGCACCAGAAATCCCACCACGCCGTACTGCCGGCCCCGGTCCTGGGCATAGGTCAGGCCCTCGTCCTTCTCGCGGCGGCTCCGCTTCAGAATGTCTTCCTTGTCCATCATAGCAGCGCTCCTTTCGTTTGGTGAGGCAAGCATATCACGTCACCCCAAAATTGTCAAGTAAACCTTGCAAAAAAATAATAATACTTTGCAAGATGACAAGCGTAATAAGATGACGGGGAGCGGCAGAGGGCCGCTCCCCGTATGAGGTCAGGAACGAAACGAGAGCCTGGAGTCTGGCTGAAAGGGGAGGCGGCCGGGGTTGCCCTCCGCACGCAGGAGGGTGCCGGAGGCCGTGTCATAGAGCACGGACCAGACGGTGTCCCGGCCCTCCCTGCGGTCATACTGGCACAGGAAGCCCATCCTGCCGGAGAGCAGGTCCTGTCCAGCTTGGAGGTCGAGCTCCGGGCCCCAGGCGGCCAGGGAGCGGGTGAGGGTCAGATAGCGCTCTTCCGCCCGCCAGTCGTCGTCCGTCTGCCGGCGGAAGGGGGCCATGGCGGAGAGGTGGAAGGAATTGACGGAGCAGACGAAGGCGTCCGTCTCCCCGGGACAATGGATCTGGGTGCGCTTCGGGGCACACTCCGCCAGGGCGATACGCCCAGCCCGGTCGGCCAGCACCAGCGTGTGGCAGGAGGAGACGGGGAGCTGCCGGAGCAGCGCCAGGGCCTGGGGAACATCCCGGCAGGATTCCAGCAGGAGCCGCAGGGTCAGACCAGCATTCAGCCCGGGGCGGGGTGGGCTGGGGGGCACCGAGGTGAGTCCCGCCGCCAGTCCGAACTGATTGACGCCGTCCTCCATCTGGAGGAAGGAGGTGGTGTTGCCCACAAAAGAATAGCCGCCGTCGGAAAAACGGTATAGGCAGTTGGCGTTGTGCTCTTCCAGCTCCGTGAGAAAGTCGCTGTTCCGGCCGAACAGGGCCCCTCTCCCCCTGCGCAGGGCAAAGCAGGAGCAGCAGGGGCCGGGCGGCATGGCGTACATGGAGAAGAGGACCCCGGCCAGTTCGTCCGGGGCACACCCCTGCCCCTGGGCCAGCCCCCGCAGCTCCTCCAGGGCGGCGGGGAACCACCGGCGGCAGAGGGGCAGGCAGGTCCGGGCAAACTCCAGCCGCGCCGGGGTGATGGGAAAGGGAACAGCGTCCAGGATAAAATGGCCGTCCCGGGCCAGACCGGCTCCCAGCTGGAAGCCGATCTGCCAGTGTGTGCCGTGCAGTTGTGTGTGAAGCATAAAAACGCTCCTTTTCTGTTCAGATCTCAGAGTAAAGAGCGCGGCGCCGCCTCTCAAAAGAACGGTAGCACAATTAAAATATTGGAGCAAGGCCGATTTATTTTTTAAATTTTTTTATTCCAGGCCGTTTTTGGAGGGCTGGCCCGGCCCCGCTCCTGCAAAAGACTTTGAAATTTTGGATTTTGGGCGGGAAGGGCTTGCATTTGCGGGGAAAAAACGATAAAATTCCAAATATCTATGTCAAATGATGAAATGGCCCCCGGGCCGGGAAAGGATACTGCTATGAGTGAGACATTTCAGGGAAGCCAGGACTATGTCGCTTCCGAGGAACTGATGCGGGCGGTGAATATCGCTATGGTGCTCCAGAAGCCCCTGCTGATCAAAGGGGAGCCGGGCACGGGAAAGACGGTGCTGGCTGAGGCCATCGCCAAATCCCTGGGCAAAGAGCTGATCATCTGGAATATCAAGTCCACCACCAAGGCCCAGGACGGTCTGTATGTCTACGACGTGGTCCAGCGGCTGTATGACAGCCAATTCGGCGGCGAGGGCGTGGACGACATCGAGAAGTATGTCAAGCTGGGCAAGCTGGGGGAGGCATTCACCGCCGACGACCAGGTGATCCTGCTCATCGACGAGATCGACAAGGCCGATCTGGAGTTCCCCAACGACCTGCTGTGGGAGCTGGACCGGATGGAGTTCCACATCCCGGAGACGGGACGCACCGTCACCGCCAAGCACCGCCCCATCGTCATTATCACCTCCAATGCGGAGAAGGAGCTGCCCGACGCCTTCCTGCGCCGCTGCGTATTCCACTACATCGAGTTCCCAGACCGGGAGCTGATGGCAGAGATCGTCAACGTGCACTTCCAAGATCTGGACCAGCATCTGCTGGACCAGGTGCTGGAGGCATTCTACCGCATCCGCAGCCTGCCCCAGATCAAGAAAAAGCCCTCCACCAGCGAGATCATCGACTGGATACAGGCCCTGATCCACGGGGGCTATGACCCCGACCGCGTCGTGGCCGAGGTGCCCTATCTGGGCGTGCTGCTGAAGAAGAACGAGGACATCGACGCCCTGCGCAAGAGCTGGCGGTGATGGTATGTTCGGTGATTTTCTCTATCTGCTGCGCCGCAGCGGCCTGAAGATCTCCCTCACCGAGTGGATGGCTCTGATGGAAGCCCTGGACAAGGGGCTGGAGGGGGCCAGCCTCACTGGCTTTTACTACCTGTGCCGGGCACTGCTGGTGAAGACGGAGGCCGACTTCGACCGCTTTGACCGGGCTTTCCTGGAGTACTTCAAGGACGTGCCCTTCGAGCAGGAGGTGTCCCAGGAGCTGCTGGACTGGCTGGACCGCCCCGATGCTCTGATGGGCCGGTATGACGAGCAGCAGGCCGAGCTCAATGAGCTGCTGTCCAACACGGAGATCGAAGAGATGTTCCGAGAGCGGATGAACGAGCAGCGGGAGCAGCACAACTGCGGCAACTACTGGGTAGGCACCCACGGCATGTCCGTCTTCGGCAACTCGGGCATGAGCCCCAACGGCATCCGGGTGGGGGGCGAGGGCCAGGGCAAGCGGGCCTTCCGGGTGGCGGGCGAGCGTCGCTTCCGGGATTTCCGGGGGGACAACACCCTGGACACCCGCCAGTTCCAGGTGGCCCTGCGCCATCTGCGGCAGTTCTCCGGCCTGGTGGACCTGCCTGCCACTGAGTTCGATGTGGACAACACCATCAAGGATACCGCCAACAACGCCGGCTCCCTGAAGGTGCGCTATAAAAAGCCCCGGCAGAACACAGTGAAGGTGCTGCTGCTCATGGACTCCGGCGGGTCCATGGAGTATTACAGCCGCCTGTGCTCCGCTCTGTTCCAGGCGGTGAGCAAGTCGGGCCATTTCAAGGATCTGAAGGTGTACTATTTCCACAACTGCGTCTACTCCCGCCTGTACACCGAGCCCACCCTCCGTCCCAGCAACACGGTGCCCACCGACTGGGTGCTGAGCAACCTGTCCAGCGAGTACAAGGTCATCCTGGTGGGGGACGCCCAGATGGCTCCCCACGAGCTGGTGACCCAGTTCCGCTACCGAACTCCGGATGGGGAGGAGCACAAGCGCTGCGGCTTGGAGTGGCTCCAGATGCTCAAGGGGAAATATCCCCATATCGTGTGGCTCAATCCCGGCGACCGGCCCACTTGGGGGGAGTACTGGACCCGGACCTATGATACCATCGGCCGGGAGTTCCCCATGTTCCCCCTGACAGTGGAGGGGCTGGAGGAGGCTATGAAGAAGCTTCTGGTGCGGTGAGCACCGGTTTTCCTGGAGCGGGCCAAGGCCGGACGCGGGGACCCCGTGCTCCGGCCTCCGTTTTTCTCTGTGCCCGGGGCGGAAGAGACCCATCTTGTACTTGTATTTTTACGGGAAATAGAATAAAATATGACCAGTATCAGTATGAAAGCCCATCCAGAGGGCGCGCCGCGGGAGAGCCCGCCTCAGGGCCCGCCGTCCGCCGCGGCCCCGGCCGCCCTGGTGAAAGGAAGGATGCAACCATGAAACTGGAAAACGATCTGGGCGAGATCCGCATCAGCAGCGATGTGTTTACTGCCATTACCGGCAGCGCCGCCACCAACTGCTATGGCGTGAAGGGCATGGCGGTCCGCTCCAAGACCGACGGCCTGGTCCATCTGCTCAAGCGGGAATCCATGGCCAAGGGAGTCAAAGTATATTACAACGAGGACGGGACCGTCTCCATCGAGCTGCACATCATCGTGGAAAACGGCGTCAATCTGGTCGCCGTCTGCCGCTCCATCATGAGTGAGGTGCGCTATGTGGTGAGCAAGACCACCGGCGTGGAAGTGAGATCCGTGGACGTCTTTGTGGACTCCATGCGGTTTTAACCATTTGTAGAAAGGAACATCGCCGATATGACACAGACCATTGACGCAGCGGCCTTTCAGCAGATGGTCATCCATGCCGCCGCCGCCATCAGTGCCCAGAAGCAGCACATCAACGACCTGAACGTATTCCCAGTCCCCGACGGGGATACCGGGACCAATATGAGCCTGACCATCAGCGCTGCCGCCGCGGAGCTGAAGAAAAAGCAGTGTGCCACCGTGGGAGAAGCGGCCCAGACAGCGGCCAGCGCCCTGCTTCGGGGGGCCCGGGGAAACTCCGGCGTCATCCTCTCCCTGCTGTTCCGCGGCATTGCAAAGTCCCTCAAGGACCGGGAGACCATCGACGGCCGGGATCTGGCCATCGCCCTGGACTTCGGCGTGGCCGCCGCCTATAAAGCGGTGATGAAGCCCGCGGAGGGCACCATCCTCACCGTGTCCCGCCTGGCTGCCGCTCAGGCCGCCGCCGCCGCCCGGGAAGAGAACGCGGCGGAGTCCGTGCTGGAGGCCGCCATTCGGGAGGGGCAGGAAGCCCTGGCCGACACCATCAACCAGAACCCGGTGCTGAAGAAGGCCGGCGTGGTGGACGCGGGGGGCAAGGGCTTCCTGGTGATCCTCCAGGGGATGCTGGACAGCCTGCGGGGAGAGCCCATGCCTCAGGTGGAGGAGGAGTCCGCCCCGGCGGACAAGGCCGACTTCGTGGCCATGGCCGCCGAGGACATCACCTTCGCCTTTGACACCGTATTCATCGTGCGCAAACACACTGAGGAGGTGGATCTGGAGCCCTTCCGCACCTATCTGAACAGCATCGGGGACAGCCTGGTCATCGGAGAGGACGACACGGCCTTCAAGGTCCACGTCCATACCAACACCCCCGGCGCCGCCCTTACCGAGTCCCAGAAGTACGGCACCCTGGAGCTGGCCAAGATCGAGAACATGCGCACCCAGGCCGATGACCTGGCGGCGGGCAAGCATGTGCAGAGCACCGACGACCTGGAGGCGGTGGAGGCCGAACTGGAGGCCGGCGCCGACGGCGGGGCGCCGGTGAAGGCCGCCCCGGAGAAGAAGTATGGCTTTGTAGCCGTCTGTGCCGGACAGGGGCTGGAGGCTGTGTTCCGTGACCTGGGGGTGGACGGAGTCATCTCCGGCGGACAGACCATGAACCCCTCCACCGAGGACATCCTGCGGGAGGTGGATAAGACTCCTGCAGAGATCGTCTATGTGCTGCCCAATAACAAGAACATCATCATGGCCGCGGAGCAGTGCGTGCGGCTGTGCGAGGACAAGAGGGTGGTGGTCCTGCCCAGCAAAACGGTGCCCCAGGGCATCTCCGCCATGCTGGCGGTGGACTTGGATGCCCAGGAGGAGGACAACACCCAGGCCATGACTGAGGCGCTTCAGAATGTCCACACCGCGGAGGTCACCTATGCCGCCCGGGACTCCGACTTTGGCGGCTTCACCATCAAACAGGGGGACTATCTGGCCCTGGAGGAGCACCAGCTGTTCGGTACGGATCAGGACCTGGACACCCTGCTCACCCGGCTGGCCCAGGCCCCGGAGCACCAGGATGCCGGCTTCATCACCATCTTCTATGGCGAGGATGTGACGGAGGAGCAGGCCCAAAAGGCCGCGGATATCTTCACGGAGGCGTGTCCCTCCGCCGAGATCAACCTGCTGCCCGGCGGACAGCCTGTGTATTATTACATGATCTCCGCCGAATAAGTGCAAAAACATCGGGAGCAGCCTAAGGCTGCTCCCGATGTTTTTTTGGATATTCCATGCAGGATGTAAAAGAAGAGGGGATGAGGAGCTCAGCCCTCCCCCTGGACATTGGGGTCGGCCTCCGGCTTGTAGAAGTTGGTCTTCACACGGACCTCCCGCTCATAGGGGACCACGCCGGCCTCGCGGGCGGCGGTCATGGAGCGGAGCAGCCAGGCCATATTGTCCCCCACCAGGCGCAGGGTCTGCATCCCCTCCAGATCCGCCCGGACCTCCTCCGGCCGGTCCCCATGGACGCCGTTCCAATACTGGGAGGACACCACCGGCATGGAGGAGATGGTGAAGTACTTGTTGAGCTGGTCAAAGGTGTTGCCGGCCCCGCCACGGCGGCAGGTGACCACGGCGGCGGCAGGTTTGTAGAAGAACAGCCGCTTGGCGTCGTAGAACACCCGGTCCAGCAGGCACTTCAGCCCCCCCGCGATGCCGCCGAAATAGACTGGGGAGCCCACCACCAGGCCGTCGGCCTGGATGATCTTCTGGATGCACTGATTGACGCTGTCATCGTCGAAAACACAGCGGCCCTTGCCCCAGCAGGATCTGCAGTCGATACACCCCCGGATGAGCTGATTGCCGATCCAGAAGATCTCGGTCTCGATCTCATGCTTCTGGAGCTGAGCCGCCACCTCGGACAGGGCGGTGTAGGTGCAGCCCTCTTTGTGGGGGCTACCGTTGATGAGCAGGACTTTCACACGTATCTCCTCCTTTGGGCATCTTGAGCCCTTTCCCATATGCTCCCATTGTACCGCGCCGGGCCAGGATTTGCAATGAGAATCGAAAACACGGGAGAGATCGGGCAAAAGCGGGAAAAAATGGGAGTCTCCCAGGCGAAAGATTCTTTACCGGGCGTGCTCCGCGTGATACAATAAAAAAATAACCCGGAGGCGGCCCTGAGCGCGGACAGGCCGGCCTCGGAGGAGAAGAGAGGCGGAGCCTATGCATGAGAAGCTGATCCGAGAGATCAACGGGGAGATCGCCGACGCGCTGCTGGCGCGGAAGATGCCCTTTGCCCCCAGCCGGAAGGCGGCGCTGGCCCTGCTGAAGGTGCCGGGATGGACGGAGGGGCTGGAGCAGATGCTGCCCATCCGGGGGCGGCTGGAGTGCGCCCATGTGCTGGAGCTGTGCTCCTGTGTACTGCCCCGGCTCGCCCCCCGGCCGGAGGAGGGGTGGCTGGCCTTCTGCACCCAGTACGCCCGGGAGCGGATGTACCCCGGTCAAGGCTTCGCCCCTGATCGGGAGGAGTATGAGGCGGGGGCCCTGTTTTTCCTCACCGTCCTCCAGGTGATGCTGGACCGGGAGCGGAGGGCGGTGCCCTTCGACCCCCTGAAGGACTTCCAGTTCCTCTCCTCAGAGGAAATGGGGGAATATGAGTGCGGGGAGGAGTACCGCCGCTTCCTGGCCGCCTTCCGGGAGGAGTACGTCTATGAGATGATGCGGCTGAGCGAGGAGACCACCCCCTTCCGCACCCTGGGGCACATCGCGGGGGTGCATTACATCGCCATGACCGTGGCCCGGGGCATCCGGGAGGCGGGGGAGAACGTAGACCTGGCGCTGGTGTCCGCTGCCGCCGCCGCCCACGACCTGGGCAAGTTCGGCTGCCGGCCCGGGGAGCGTGTCCCGCTCCTCCACTACTACTACACCGACCAGTGGCTGCTGGGGCGGGGGATGCCCGCCGTCAGCCACATCGCTGCCAACCACTCCACCTGGGACCTGGAGCTGGACACCCTCTCCATGGAGTCCCTGTGTCTGATCTACGCCGACTTCCGCAGCAAGCAGGGACGGGATGAGCAGGGGCGGGAGACCACCATCCTCTATCCCCTGGAGGAGTCCTTCCACATCATCCTGAGGAAGCTGGAGAATGTGGACCAGGCAAAGCGCCGCCGGTATGAGTTCGTCTACGGCAAGCTCCACGATTTCGAGGACTACATGCGCTCTCTGGGGGTGGACGTAGACCTGACCGGGCAGCCGGGGGCGCGGAAGCCCCCCAAGGACCCGGCCCTGATGCCCCCGGACGAGACGGTGGACAGCCTGATCCTGCTGTCGGTAGAGCACAACCTGAAGCTGATGCACCAGCTGAGCAGCGAGCGGAAGTTCGGCAACATCATCGAGGCCGCCCGCTCGGCCAAGAGCTGGCAGCAGCTGCGGGCCTATCTGGATGTGTTCGACGAGTACTGCACCTATCTGTCCGTGCGGCAGAAGACCCAGGCCCTGGCCTTCCTCTATGAGCTGCTGATCCACCGGGAGGGGGATATCCGGCGCCAGGCAGCCAGCCTCATCGGAAAGATCATCGCCAAATTCCACCTGGTCTACCGCAAGGAGGTGCCTGCCGACGCCCGCACTGACCCGGCGGAGGAGGTGCCCTTCACCCTGTGGGAGGAGTATCTGGACAAGCTCATCTACCCCGACCACAAGACCACCCCCCAGCAGCGGGGCCAGATCGGCTATACCCTGAAGCTGGTGGTGGACGCCCTGCTGGAATACGGCCGGAGCGAGACCATGCCACGCTTCATCGGGGCGCTGCTGCGCTACTATGACCGGCCGGAGGAGAAGGACGAGGATACCGCCTTCACCCTGCTGGACGCCATCCGCTATCTGCCCGCCCAGCAATATGACCAGGAGACCCGGGGCGGCCTCATCCGCTTTGCGGCCTGGTTCGCCGCCTCCGGCAACCTGCGCCTCCAGGCGGCGGCCCTCCAGTTCCTGCGGGAGGCCCAGCGCTCCCTGCCCCAGGATCACCCCCAGATGGCTCAGATCGCGGCGGCCGCCCGGTCTGCCGCCGGCGGGAGCCTGCCGCTGCTCTTCCTGCGGTATAAGGTCCTCCAGCGGGCGGGGGAGGACGTGTCCGACTATCAGGCGGCCCTGTATGAGCAGGACGTGACCAGCGAGATCTTCCTGGACAACCTGAAGAGCGCCACACACTGGATCATCAAGGTGGTGGGCATCGAGCTGCTCCAGGACCAGGTGGAGCACGGCCTGCGGGAGCACATGCTCCACATCGCCACCCACTTCTCCAACCTGGTGAAGGTGTCCGAGCGGGTGGGCGTCCGCCACGCCGCCGGCGAGGCCCTGGTCCGCCTGATCCCCCTGCTGCGCCGGGAGCAGCGCAACGAGGTGGTGGTGGAGCTGGGCAAGGGCCTGGAGATGGGCCAGTACCAGATCTCCAAGTATATCCCGGAGTATCTGGGCCGGGCTGCCCTGTCCCTCCACCCCAGCGAGCTGGACGAGCAGGTGCTGTGGCTGAAGAACCTGCTGGGCTCCCCCACCAACATCGCCGTGTCCGGGGCGCTGAATACCGTGGGGGTGCTGCTCCAGCACTACCCCGCCTACCGGGGGCGCTTCCCTGAGCCGGAGCGGGCCTATGAGGCCCGCCGCCAGGAGCTGCTGGGCCTGCTGCTCCAGGGGCTGGCCCACTACCGGGAGGAGGTGCGGCAGGAGGCCCTTCTGGTCACCGGGACCATGCTCTTCGACAGCCCGGTGCTCTCCATGGAGGAGAAGTCCCGCCTGTTCTCCCTGTGCTACCGCAAGCTCCTCTTCCTCATCCAGGCGGGCCCCCGTCAGGACCCGCTGACCTTCTTCTACCGGGCTTCCGCCCTGGCCCACATCAACCGCTTCATCGCCCTGCGGCGGTTGGACAAGGGGCCCTTCGCCTTCTCCCAGCCCCGGAAGATCGCCTTTTTCCCCGGCACCTTTGACCCCTTCACCCTGTCCCACAAGGGCATCGCCCACGCCATTCGGGAGATGGGCTTCGAGGTGTATCTGGCGGTGGACGAGTTCTCCTGGTCCAAAAAGCCCCAGCCCCACATGATCCGCCGGCAGATCGTCAACCTGTCCATCGCCGGGGACTTCCACATCCACCTGTTTCCCAACGATATCCCGGTGAACCTGTCCAACCCCAGGGACCTGCGCCGCCTGCGGGAGCTCTTCCCCGGCCAGGAGGTCTATCTGGTGGTGGGCAGCGATGTGGTGGGCCACGCCAGCGCCTATCAGGCCGCCCCTGTGGACTGGTCGGTCCACTCCATGGACCACATCATCTTCCGCAGGGCGGGCCAGCCCCCCCTGCCGGAGGGAAAGGAGCTGGGCATCACCGGAAAAGTGATCCAGCTCCAGCTGCCCCCCCACCTGGAGGACATCAGCTCTACCCGTATCCGGGAGAACGTGGACATGAACCGGGACATCTCCACCTTCATCGACCCGGTGATCCAGGACTTCATCTATCAGAACGGCCTGTACCTCCGCGACACCCAGGACAAGCCCCTGCTCAACGCCCGGGACCTGTCCTTCCAGTGGGTGGAGCGGCCGGACCCCCTGCTGGTGGCCGATGTCACTGCTGGGCACCGGGAGCGGGAGAGCCTGCGGACCGCTATCCTCCGGGACGGGGACCAGCTGCTGGTGCTGCGCCACCGTCGGGAGGGCGGGGAGCCCATGCTGGGTTGGCTCAGCTTCCGCTATCTGTCTACAGCCGACCTCTACTCCGCGTTTCAAAACGCCGATCTGGCGGACCAGGTGCGCCTGCGGGCGGGAGGTAAAACTTTGTTCATCACCGGCCTGGCCGCCGAAGAGGAGCAGGAGAAGGACTATGCCCAGCTGCTGGTCAGTGAGGTGCTCTCCCACGCCCTGGAGGCGGAGTGCGTCTACGCTGTCTTCCACCCCCACGAGGGGCTGTGCCCCCCGGAGACAGAGGAGCTCTTCCGGCGGCAGGGCTTCATCCGCCGGGATGGGGGGCCGCTGGAGGCCGATCTGCGGGCCCCGGTGGTGCTGCTCCAGAATTTGGAGACCACCATTCAGGAGCCCCTGAGCCGCAACCCTAGGGTGCTCGCCGCCATCCGGCGGGGACACCAGCGGCTCGAGACCGCCCTCACCGGCCTGTATCCAGGCAACCTGGTCCTCACCCTGTCTGCCGACGTGATCCACCACCGGCTGCTGCGGATGATCACCCAGTTCAACCAGGTGCCCCAGGAGCCCACCACCCCCCGGAAGCTGGGGAAATATATGTGCGTCCCCTTCGGTAAGCTGCTCCGGGGCAAGACTGTGCCCAACACGGTCACCAAGACCATCCACACCGACCGGGTGTACTCCCCTGACCTCAGCGAGAGCACCATCGAGGCATTTCCCAACTACGCCTCCATCCCCTGCCAGGTGCGCACCATCAAATCCTTTGACCGGCCCGTCATCCTGGTGGACGACCTGATGCACCCCGGGGTGCGCATCAAGGCCCTGGACCCCGTCCTGCGCCAGGAGGGGGTGGACATCCAGCTTGTCCTGGTGGGCATCCTCTCCGGCTACGGCCGGGACCTGATGAGTCAGCAGAAGCGGCCGGTAGACAGCGTGTACTTCCTGCCCTCTCTGCGGCAGTGGTTCGTGGAGGCCACCCTGTACCCCTTCATCGGGGGCAACACAGTGCGCCGCTCCCGGCCCCCAGTCCCCGGCCTGCTGCCGGGAATCAACCACATCCTGCCCTATGCCGTCCCTCCCTTCGCCAAAGAGTGCGGGGAGGAGGCCGTCTTCCAACTCTCCCGCTGCTGCCTGGAGTCCGCCCGGGATGTGATCGGCACCCTGGAGCGGGAGTACCGGGCACTCTACGGCCGGAATCTGACTCTGGGCCGGCTGGCTGAGGCGGTCATCCTGCCCCTGTGTCCCGACAAGGGCACCTGCCTGGGTTATGACCCCAACTTGGCCGCGTCGGTCTATCTGGAGAACGACCTGGAGCAGCTGCTGAGGACCCACCCCCGGGGCTGACCTCCGCCGACTGCTGGAAATGATCTGCGGGAAACCATTGCGAGGTGTAATATTATGTTCTATTATTATGAAAAGGCTGGAAAGCTCCTGGCCTCTGAGCGGAGGGACCTCCCCTATCTCAAGGCGGAGCCCGCCCCGGGGACTCCGATCTGCTATCTGGTGGAGGGGGACCCGGTGCTGGGCCGGGGCTCCTTCAAGGTGAACTGTCCGGGCCAGCTGAGGGCCCCCCACGGCCTGGAGGTGCTGGACGCCTCCCGCCTGCCGGACTTTCCCCTGGACGCGCCCCTGTCCGCCGCCCTGGAGGAGGGGATGCTCACCGCCGTCAATACCGGCCGGGCGGGGTGGGAGCAGGTGTTGTCCCAGAGGGCCGGGACGGAGAAAAAGCGGGTCAATATCCTGGCCATCGGGGACGTGGGTTCCACTCTGCTCACCGGGCTGAAGCTGCTGGGCGGGGATGTGATCTCATCCATCGGCATCTGCGACCTCTCCGACCAGATCACTGCCCGGTGGGAGTTCGAGATGGGGCAGATCAGCCTGCCCTGGGACTACGGGGCATTTCCGGAAGTGGAGGTCATTTCCCTGGAAAAGCTGTTTGACTGCGATGTGTTCGTCTTTGTGGCCTCCCGGGGCATCCCGCCGGTGGGCTCCCAGGTGAAGGACGTGCGCATGGCCCAGTTCGAAAACAACGCCGCCATTGTGAAGCAGTACGCCCGTATGGCACGGGCGGCCGACTTCCAGGGGCTGTGGTGCGCGGTGTCCGACCCGGTGGACCCCCTGGCCAAGACCGCCTATCTGGAGAGCAACCGGGACGAGAACGGCGTATGGGATGGAAAGGGCCTGCGGCCAGAGCAGATCCAGGGCTTCGGCCTGGGGGTGATGAACGCCCGGGCGGCCTACTTTGCAAAGCGGGACCCCAGGCTGGCCTCCTTCCTGACGGAGGGGCGCTCTTTCGGCCCCCACGGCACGGGACTGTTCATCGCCAACTCCATCGACCACTACGACGAGGAGGTCTCCCGGGAGCTGACCCACAGGACGGTCACCGCCAATCTGGTCATGCGGGAGATCGGCTTTAAGCCCTATGTAGCCCCTGCGCTGTCCTCCGGAGCCCTGTCCATCCTGCTTACCCTGCGGGGGGCGTGGCACTGCGGCTCCGTCTTCCTGGACGGGGTCTTTATGGGGGTCAAGAACCGCTATACCCCTGCCGGGGTGGAGACCGAGCTGCTGCCCCGTATCCCGGACCCCCTGTTCGGCCATATCCGGGAGGCGGCGGAGCATTTAAAGTCGGTATTATAGAGGGAAAACCGGTAAGGACGCGATTTGTTGTGCCCCTGCATCCGAATGGAATAACTTGCCCTGCATGACAAAGGGGGTGTCCCATGAGAGAAAAAATTTTGGCCCACCGCATCCGCTGGCTTATCGGTCTCTGTACATTTCTGGTGCTTTTCGGCTGTTCTGGCTTCCCCATCTATAATTTCACCACAGGGCGGCAGCTTGGCAGCTGGTATTTTATGCTAATGCTCTGTATCGGTTACTTTGAAATCGGACAGCTCCTGGGTGTGCTGTATAGCCGGAACAAGGTGTGGAGATCAGCTGCCCTCGCCCTCGGTATGACGCTTTTGGGGCTGGCCTGCCGGTTTTTGATGGAGTTTGGTGAGGTGTCCAATACCTGCAACTTTACGCCCCCCAATGTGGCGCTCCACCTCTCTGTCGCTGCGGTGATCACCGCCCTGGGGTCCCTGTCCTTTGTGGACGGTCGGCGGCCACCCCTGGGAAAAGACTGAACTTTCCGGTCTCTCCGCACATCAACTTTTGAAGAAGGTGATCTCATGTCCATCATTTTGATCCATCCATACCCGGGCCGGCCGGAGGCGGACGTCCGCCTGTCCGGTATCCTCTCCCACGCCCTGGCGGACCGGGAGGGGAGGACCATCCGCACCGCGGAGGAGCTGGACCTGAGGCCGGGAGACCGGGTCCTGTTTGCCCTGGCCCTGGACGGGGCGGGACAGAATTTGGAGTATTACCGCATGCTCTCCCGGCTGCGGCGGGAGCCGGACCTGCTGGAGGGATGCACCGCCGCGCTGATCGTGGATGGCCCCGGAGAGCTGTACACCAAATCCACCGCCGGAGAGCTGGCCCTGGCCGCAGATATGGCGGGATGCGCCCTCATCGGGCGGCCGCTGGTGGAGGGGACGGGCTCCCTGGCCAACTTCCGCGTCCAGGCCAAAAACCTGGGCACCGACCTGATGGGGGCCTATCTGGCGGCGGCACAGGAGCTGGTCCAGCGTCTGGACACCTTCACTTTCCCCCAAAAGGAGCGGCCTGAGCTGCTGGTCCTCCACGCCTCCAGCCACCACACATCCAACACCATGGCCCTGTGGGCAGGGGTGCGGGAGCGGCTGGGGGAGGTGTGCAGTGTCCAGGAGATCGGCCTGCGCAACGGGACACTGGACGACTGCTCCGGCTGTCCCTACACCATGTGTATCCACTTCGGGGAGAAGGGGGAGTGCTTCTATGGCGGAGTCATGTCCCGGGAGGTCTATCCCGCGGTGCGCCGGGCCGACGGGGTGGTCATGCTGTGCCCCAACTACAACGACGCACTCTCCGCTAATCTCACTGCCTTCATCAACCGCCTCACCGCCTTGTTCCGCCAGACCCGCTTCTATGACAAGGCCCTGTTCGCCCTGGTGGTCTCTGGCTATTCGGGCAGCGACTTGGTGGCCCGGCAGCTGATCTCGGCCATGAACATGAACAAGTCCTTCTATCTGCCAGGACGCTTTGCCCTGCTGGAGACAGCCAATGACCCAGGGGAGGCCATGGGGCTGCCAGGGGTCCGGGATCGGTTGGACCGGTTCGCGGACCATATGCTGGAAGTCCTGGCCCGGCGGGCTTGAAGAGGGCCCTTCTCCCTCGGTGAAAGGCATGGCGGGGCGGGGGAGAAGATTATTCCGCAGACAGCAAAGGGCTCCACACCCATCAAGGGCGTGGAGCTCTTTTGATCCTTCAGCGCTGGGGCAGGTAGCTCACAGGGTCCACCGCCTTGCCGTCCTGGGCCATCTCCAGATGGAGATGGGAGGGGCGGCTGCTCTCGGCGATGGCGGTCTCACCCACCACGCCCAGCACGGTGCCGGTGCTGACGGTGTCGCCCTCCGAAACAGTTGGCTTGGCGCTGAGGTTGCAGTAGGTGCTGGTCAGGCCGTCCCCGTGGTCCACTACCACGCAGGTGCCCATCAGGTCGTCATCGTAGACTCCCTGGACCGTGCCCGCGCTGATGGCCAGCACGTTGGTGCCCACGCTGGCGGCGATGTCCACGCCGCTGTGGGTGCGCCAGTCGCCCATGGTCTCATCATAGGCCAGCACCTCCAGGCTGAAGCCGGAGAGGATCTCCCCCTTCACCGGCCAGGTGAAGACAGCGGGAACAGGGTCCTCCTCCACCGGCTGGACCGTCTCGGCCGGCTCCTCCTCCACGGTCTGGGGGAGGGAAGCCTCCTGGCTCCCGCTGTCCTCTGGCTCGGTCACAGTAGGCGTGGTGGGTGTGGTGACAGAGGGAGTGGTATGGGGGGGAGCCGCATTCTGGCTGCTGTCGGGAAGGACCACGGTGGGGCTGCCGGTGACCGGTTCCGCCTCTCCGGGGGTGCTGCTGACGGTGCGAACAAGGTAATAGCCCGAAATTCCAATGGTGGCGACACAGAGGAAAAGGACTATGTAGAAGCCCTTTCCCAGTACGAAGTCGCCCAGTTTCTGAAATACGGTTCGTTTCATGGAACCACCTCCGAAGCCTATTGTGGACAGGCCCGGGGATGGTTATACATTCCAGAGAAAAAATTTTATGGAACTTCTGCCCTCTGAGCAAAAATCGACCGCGCGATGAGCGCGGCGGGGGACTGCCCTCAGATCATGGAAGGCAGTCCAGAGAAAAGCAGACCCGGTCCTCCTGCTCTTCAAAGCCGGTTTTTTGATAAAAGTGGTAAGCGGGCGCGTTTCTTTTGGTCTGGAGCGAGATGTTCCGAAAGCCGTGCTGACAGGCATAATTTCGGATCAGCTGGATCCACAGGGACCCGAACCCTTGTCCCTGATGTTCTGAGGCAATGCACAGGTCGTCAATGCAGTATTCAATGCCATTGTACCAGTGCCGCAGACGGCCCAGAGAGATCCCAATCAGGACATCTTCCGAAAAAAGTCCCAGGGCCAAAGAATTCTGATTGCCCATCACGTCCAGAATATAGGAATGAAACACATCCTCATCCTCCCAGCGGTCACACCAGGGTTCCGCCGAAAAGGCATCCCGGATCAGTCCTTTGACGGCCTGCTCATGCGCCATCCCCAATACTTTTAACATCATTTCTGTTGACCTCCTTTTCTCTGTTTCCATAAAAAAAGCCAGACTGAAACAGCCTGACTGATGGTAGGTGCTCACCCAATAGGTCTATTGTTATAATATCATATTGCCTGGCAAAAAGCAACCGGAGGGAAAAAGGCCGCCGGAGGAAATCGTCTCCTGATTCCGACCATGTTTTTCCAAATAATGGATTATAATGTGGGGCACAACGTTCCGGACAAGCCGGAAGCTACATAGGAGGAGACGAGATGGCGGCCAGAGAGGATCTGAAAATGCGGCTGACGAGGCTGCGGGGGCAGACGGCCCGGCTGGGGCGGACAGGGCTGAGCGGCCCGGCGGTGCTGCGGACGGCAGAGGTGGGCATCCATCTAATGCTGGCGGCGGTGCTGGCAGGGGCGGAGGTGTTCGGCGGCTTCGCCCCCTTCGGCGTGGCCATGGTGGGGGCATCAGGCACCGGACTGTGCGGCGGGGCGGCCCTGCTGGGGGCGGGATTCGGCTATCTGACCCTGCTGGGCTTCTCTGATGCACTGCGCTATCTGTCCGCTGCCATCCTGACCTTCGCGGTGGGCTTTGCCTTTTACGACATGAAGCTCTTCCAGAGGCCCTGGACCATGCCCGGGGTGGCAGGCCTGATGAACGGCTGCACCGGCTTCATCTATCTGTCCCAGGGGGGCTGGCGAACAGTGGACGTGATCTACTTCCTTAGTGAGATCGCCCTGACGGTGGCCGCGGCCTGGTGCTACCGGGTGCTGCTGCTGCCTATACGGCGGGGGAGCGGGGAGGGGGTATGCTCCGCAGCCCGGCGGACCGGGGCCCTGGTCCTGGTGTGTACCACCTTGATCTCCCTCTCCAACCTGTATCTATGGAAGGATGTCTCCTTCGGCCGGACGCTGGGAGCCTGTCTGGTGCTGGCGGGGGCCTGGCAGGGCGGACTGGCGGCAGGAGCCGTACTTGGGGTGACCATCGGCTTGTCCATGGATCTGGCGGGCTCGGGCGTCCCACTCTACGCCATGGCCTGGGGGCTGGCCGCTCTGGCAGCAGGGGCCTTCCGGGGCAAGAAACGGGTGTGGGCGGCGGCGGCCTTCGCGGCGGCGGACGGGGCCGCCGTCCTGTGGACCTGGGACCGGGGGCTGACCCTGGCCATCCTGTATGAGGTGTTTTTGGGTTCAGTGGCTTTTTTCATGGTGCCGGAGCGCCAGTGGAAGCGCTTGGGAGGCCTGCTGGCCCCAGCCCAGACGGCGCCCCCGGATGGCAGGGCCCAGGGCTATGTGCAGAAAAAGCTGGAGGCCACCGCCGCCGCCTTCCGTACCTTGTACGAGTCCCTGCGGGGCTCCTTCCGGGTGCCGGAGAACGACAACGATGTGGCGGCGGTCTTTGACCGGGCGGCCTGTCGGGTGTGCCGGACCTGCTCCCTCCGGTCCAGCTGCTGGGAGCGGGACTATGTGACCACCTTCAACGCCCTCAACGACGCCACGGCCCCCATGCTGGAGCGGGGGCGGGGAGTGGCCAGCGACTACCCCCGCTACTTCGCCGACCGCTGCCTCCACTTCCCCGCCTTTGTGGAGGCGGTGAACCAGGAGCTCACCGCCCTGCTCTACCGCCGGCAGTACAACAGCCGCATCCGGGAGAGCCGGGCGGCGGTGTGCCGGCAATATGGGGAGCTGTCCGCCCTTCTGGGGACGGCGGCGGCAGAGCTGAGCCGGGAGCTGATCCCGGACCCGGCAGGCAATCAGAAGCTGAGGCGGCACCTGGCTCTGCTGGGACTGGAGATGGAGACGGCGGTGTACCGGGACGAGTACGGCCGTCTGCGGGCGGAGCTGAAGGGGGAGGGATGCCAGACTCTGGACACACCGGAGGAGTTGGCCGCCCTATCGGATCTGCTGGGTGTGCCTACCCGAGCGGAGGCGGGGGAGGAGAGCCTGACTCTGATCCAGCTGGAGCCGCTGATGGCGGTGGCGGGCGTGGCAGCCCGGAAGAAGGACGGGGAGACGGTGAGCGGGGACGCCGGGACCTACTTCAAGCGGGAGGACGGCACCCTCTATGTGCTGCTGTGCGACGGCATGGGGAGCGGGCCCGGGGCGGGCCGGGAGAGCTCCCTGGCTGTCCGCCTGCTGGAGCAGTTCCTGATGGCGGGGGTGGAGACGGGCCACGCCCTGGCCACACTGAATTCTGCCCTGGCCCTTCGGGGAGAGGAGGAGGGGGGGTTCACCACAGTGGACCTGCTCCAGGTGGACCTGTTCACAGGGGAGGGGGCGGTGTACAAGCTGGGAGCTGCCCCCACCTATGTGCGGAGAGGGAGCTCGGTGCGGCGGATCGCAGGCAGCTCCCTGCCCGCTGGGCTGGCCCCTTCGGAGCACGCGGTGCCCGACCATACCCGGCTGCGGCTGGAGGCGGGGGACTGCGTCCTTATGGTCAGCGACGGCATCGCCGGAACTGGGGACGACGCCTGGGTCCGGGAGCGGCTGGCTAAATTCGATGGGGAGAGCCCCAAGGAGCTGGCCCGGAGTCTGATCACCGACAGCCCGGAGGGAGCCACCGATGACCGCACCGCCTTGGTGGTGCGGATCGCGCGGAGAACGTAGAGGTCAAGTGCGCGGACCCTTTGCCTGGCAGCAAATGCCCCTGGCGGCCGTATGGATGCGGCCGCCAGGGGCATTTTCCTACGGGATCAAAGCCGCCCCTGGAGCACCGGGATGAGAAGGATCACGGCCAGATTGACCGCACATACCAGCGCCAGGGACAGCAGCTGCTCCTTGGATTCATCGTCCATCTCCGCCCCTCCTTCAGATCTCTTGGCAAGATCCAGTGTACGGCGGGCCGGGCCGGAATATACCCGGTAAAATTGGGCAAGAATAACTGTGTACACAGGGGGCTCACGGCAGGGGCCCCGGAAACGGAGGAGGTATCTCATGGTCAAAGGCATCACACGCCAGGTCATCCTGGTGAAATCCCCGGACCCCAAGCTCTTCGAGGAGGCCATTTTCATTGTGAAAGAAGAGGCATTGGCCAGAGAGGGGGTCAGCGCGGACCAGGTCATCCGGGAGGCCAGACAGGCGGCGGACGGCTATCTCCGCCGCAGCCGGGCATGGAACGCCCGGGGCAGGCAGCTTCCCGGACCGGCCTGGGGAGCTGCGGGGGCGGTCCTGGCCTCGCTGGCCTGGGGGCTGGGTCTGTTTCTGCTGTAACAGACCTGAGGCGCATGCATACAATGGGATGTGGACCGGGCGGCGGCGGACCCGTCTGCCCGGGCTCCCGGTCCAAGGCTGATAAAGGAGCTTACTTATGTGCGGTATCTGCGGATTTTGTGATTTTACCCGGGACAACGCGGGCCCGGTCTGGCGGGAAGCGGGAGAGCGGATGGGGGAGACCCTTGCCCACCGGGGACCGGATGGAAAGGGACTCTGGCAGGGAGCGGACTGCGTCCTGGTCCACCGACGCCTGGCGGTCATCGACCCGGAGCGGGGGCAGCAGCCTATGGCCCGGGTGCGGGACGGCGTGGAATATGTGTTGATCTACAACGGCGAGCTCTATAACACCGATGAGCTGCGCCGGGAGCTTCGGAAGCTGGGCTTCTCCTTTGAGACGGAGTCGGACACCGAGGTGCTGCTCAACGCCTGCATCGCCTGGGGGGATGGGGCGGCCCAACGGCTGGAGGGCATCTTCGCCTTTGCTTTCTGGGATGGGGGGCGGAGGCGGCTGATGTGCTGCAGGGACCGGTTCGGCGTCAAGCCATTCTTCTATGCCTGGAAGGACGGGGCACTGGTGTTTGCATCCGAGCTGAAGGCACTGTTCCAATATCCGGGCCTAGAGCCACGGCTGGGCCGGCAGGGGCTGTGCGAGGTGCTGGGCATCGGCCCCGCCCGTACAGCGGGGGCAGGTGTATTCGAGGGGGTCCGGGAACTGAAGGGGGGCTGTCAGCTGACGGCCGGCCCGGAGGGCCTCCAGATCCGTCGGTACTGGGCACTGGAGAGCCGCCCCCACGAGGACGGCTACGAGGAGACGGTGGAGAAGGTGCGCCATCTCCTGGAGGGAGCGATCCGGCGGCAGCTAGTCAGCGACGTGCCCCTGTGTACCTTCCTGTCTGGCGGGCTGGACTCCTCCATCATTACCGCGGTGGCCGCCCGGGCCTATCAGGAGCAGGGGCGGGAGCCCCTGGAGACCTACTCCTTTGACTATGTGGGCAACCGGAAGCATTTCAAGGCGTCCGCTTTCCAGCCGGACGCCGACGCTCCCTGGGTAAAGAAGGCGGTCCGGGCACTGGGTACCCGACACCGGGTGCTGCGGTGCGACATCCCCTCCCTGCTCCAGCTGCTCCCTGAGGCCGTGGAGGCCAAGGACCTGCCGGGGATGGCGGATGTGGACTCCTCCCTGCTGTATTTCTGCCGGAAGGTGGCGGAGCGGCACACGGTGGCCCTCTCCGGGGAGTGCGCTGACGAGGTGTTTGGCGGCTACCCCTGGTTTGAGCGGTCGGAGCTGCTGGAGGCGGACACCTTCCCCTGGTGTCCAGACCTGGAGTTCCGAAGGGCGGTGGTGAAGCCAGAGCTGTGGGAGAGCCTCCAGGTGGAGGACTATGTCCAGGCCCGCTACCAGCAGTCCCTGGCGGAGATGCCGGACCTGCCGGGGGAGGCCCTGTGGGAACGCCGCCGCCGGGAGGTCGGCTGGCTGTCCCTGAACTGGTTCATGTCCACCCTGCTGGACCGGAAGGACCGCATGAGTATGGCCGCCGGGCTGGAGGTGCGGGTCCCCTTCTGTGACCACCATCTGGTGGAGTATGTGTGGAACATCCCCTGGGCAATGAAGGCTATGAACGGGCAGCGCAAGCAGGTGCTGAGGGACGCGGCCGAAGGCCTGCTCCCGGAGGAGCTGCTCCGCCGGCCCAAGAGCCCCTACCCCAAGACCCACGACCCCCTGTATGAGCAGCTGGTCCGGGCCAGGCTGCTCACCATCCTGGACGATCGGGACGCCCCCATCCACAGCCTGGTGGACGAGAAAGCCCTGCGCGCAGGGCTGTTGTCCGACGCAGGGGACTATGGAAAGCCCTGGTTCGGGCAGCTGATGGCCGGGCCCCAGATGCTGGCCTACCTCATTCAGATCAACGAATGGATGTCCCGATACCACTTGACTGTCTGACCTGCGGTGACAGTGCGTTTCTCCTGTTTGTTCCTCCTGCTTTCTGGCGCGCCCCATCCGGGGCGCGCTTTTTTGTCCCTGGCTTTATGATTTCTTAAGAAAACCCTAAGAGCTCCTTTAGAGCATTTGAAGCAACTGTATGGTATCATTCATACAGTTTCAATAAACCATTTTGGGGCGGCGGAGCCGCCTGCGGCAAGGAGCGCATGAATATGGAAGAAATCTTGAAGGTCACAGACCTAAAAAAGGTCTATGGAAGGCGGGGGGCCGCTACGACGGCCCTGAACGGGGTCAGCTTTTCCCTGAGAGGCGGAGAATATGTGGGCATCATGGGGGCCTCCGGCTCGGGCAAGACCACTCTGCTCAACTGTGTCTCCACCATCGACCGGCCCACCTCCGGCTCCATCTTGGTAGATGGGAAGGAATTGTCCGACCTGAGGGGAAAGGAACTGGCCCGCTTCCGCCGGGAACGGCTGGGCTTTATCTTTCAGGACTGCAACCTGCTGGACACCCTGACGGCCTTTGAGAATATCGCCCTGGCCCTGTCCATCGTCAGGACGCCGGCGGGAGAGATCCGGGAACAGGTGGAGGAGAACGCCCGGCTGCTGGGCATCCAGGACTGTCTGGACAAATACCCCTACCAGATGTCCGGCGGGCAGCAGCAGCGCTGCGCTGCGGCCCGGGCCATCGTCACCCGACCCGCCCTGGTGCTGGCCGACGAGCCCACCGGCGCGCTGGACTCCAGATCCGCCCGGATGCTGCTGGAGCGGCTGGAGGAGCTGAACCAGATCCGGCAGACCACCATTCTGATGGTGACCCACGACGCCTTCACCGCCAGCTGCTGCCACCGGGTGATCTTCCTGCGGGACGGGCAGATCTTCCTGGAACTGAGCCGGGGCGGGATGGACCGGCGGGCGTTCTTCGCCCAAATCATCCGGGTAGTGTCCCAACTGGGAGGAGAGATGGAAGATGTTCTCTAAGCTGGCCCTGCGGAACGTCCGCCGCTCCTTTCGGGACTACGGGGTGTATCTGCTCACCCTCACCTTTGGCGTGTGTCTGTTTTATACCTTTAATTCCATCGACGGGCAGGGGGTAATGGTCTATCTGGCTCAGAGCCAAAACCCCATGGCCCAGCTGATCCAGACCATTCTGGATATTTTCTCCGTCTTTGTGGCGGTGGTGCTGGCCTGTTTGATCCTGTATGCCAACACGTTCCTCATCCGCCGACGCAAGCGGGAGCTGGGGACCTATCTGCTGCTGGGCCTGAGCCAGCGGCAGGTGTCAGGACTGCTGGTGCTGGAGACGCTGGTCATCGGCCTGATCTCTCTGGCGGCGGGGCTGCTGTTGGGCCTAGCGGCCTCCCAGGGCCTGTCTGCCCTCACTCTGTCCATGTTCTCCATCCGGGTAGACGCCTTCGCCCTGGCCTTCTCCCCTCGGGCAGCGGTGCGCACAGTGGGCTATTTCGGCCTGATCTTTCTGCTCGTGATGGTGTTCAGCGGCATCCAGGTGTCCCGGGCCCGGCTTATCGACCTAATGCAGGGGGAGCGGAAAAATGAGGAGCTGCGGGAGAGGCCCCTGGGGCTGGCGGTGGTCCAGTTCGTGCTGGGGGCGGTCTGCCTGGCGGCCGCCTATGCCATCCTGCTGACCTTTGGCATGGCCATCGCTGTGGCGGTCCTGCCCATCTGTGCGGCCATGCTGTTCCTGGGCACCCTGGGCACTCTGCTGATCTTTAAGTCCCTGTCCGGCTTTGTGGTGAAGCTGGTCCAGAGCCGGCCCGGGCTCTACTTCCGGGGGCTGAACCTATTCACCCTGCGCCAGTGGCTGAGCAGGGTCCACTCCACCTACCTGTCCATGACGGTCATCTGCATCCTGCTGCTGCTGGCCGTCGGCATCACCGCCAGCTCCATCGGACTCAACTCCACCTTGGAGGCGGCGGCCGATGAAGAGGCTCCCTTTGATCTGACGGTGCAGAATCAGTCCGCCGACAGCGCGGGCCTTGTGGACTTCCCGGCCGTGCTGGCGGAGGGCGGCTTTGACCTGGACCGTCTGGGAGAGCAGCTGGACGTACTGTTTTACTACAATGACCCAGCGGTCACCGGGGTGGAGGAGGTGTCGGCGGCTATCCGGCTCTCCGACTATAACGCCCTGCTGGCCCACGGCGGGCGGGGGAGCTGTCATGAGGAGGTGCCCATGGTGCCTGACGACCCAGAGCGCCGGGCGGTCACCGGCGGGCTGTCCCTGAGCTACGCAGTGGTCCCAGACGAGCTGGCTGGACAGCTGGAGGTGCGGCGGCAGGTGTGGTTTGTGGACTACGCCGGAGGGGACGAGGAGCGGACGGAGGCCGAGTTGCTCCAGCTGATCCGCCCCCTGGACCTGGACTACGCCCTCCACTTCTCCAGCCGCCTGGACGCCTATCAGAGCATCATGGGCTCCAAGATCCTGGCCCTGTTTCTGGGGCTGTATCTGGGCTTCACCTTCCTGCTGGCGGCGGCCGCGGTGCTGGCCCTCCAGCAGCTGAGCCAGGCGGCGGACAACCAGAAGCGGTACGCCATGCTCCGCCGGCTGGGGGCGGACGACGGCCTCATCGCCCGCTCGGCCTCCCAGCAGGTGGCTCTGGCCTTCCTGATGCCCCTGGGGCTGGCCCTGATCCACTCCATGGTGGGGATGAAGGCGGCCAACGACATCATTGCCACGGCGGGCGAGGTGGACTCGGTGGGGAGCAGTCTGGCCACAGCCGCTGTGCTGATCCTGGTCTACGGAGGCTACTTCCTGGCCACAGCCCTGGCCTGCCGTCGGATGGCCCGGCAGAGCTGGACCAAGCTTGAATGAAAGAACAGCGGCTCCGCGGAAGAGAGCTTCCACGGAGCCGCTGATTTGATGTTTTTAAAATTTTGCGCCGCCGAACTCTGCCAGCTGAAGGCCCTTGTTCCGGTCCTGGACCCACTGGATGGACCACTGGGAGGCGAACAGCAGCAGCTGATTGCCCTTGTAGTCCTCCACCAGCTTGGCGTCGTTGGGGAGCAGCAGGTCCTCCTCCTTCAGCGGGGGGGCGTCCTCGTCCTCCTTCACGATCCAGCGCAGGTACTCGAAGGGCAGGCCCTCCTTGTACAGCTCCACGTTGTACTCGCTGCGCAGGCGGTACTCCAGCACGTCGAACTGAAGGGTGCCCACCACGCCTACGATGACCTCCTCCATGCCGGTGTAGGGGGTCTTGAAGATCTGAATGGCGCCCTCCTGGGCGATCTGCTCCACCCCCTTGAGAAACTGCTTGCGCTTCATGGTGTCCACCGAGCGGATACGCTCAAAGTGCTCCGGGGCGAAGGTGGGGATGGGGTCGAACTGGAACTTCTTCCCTGGGGCGCACAGGGTGTCCCCGATGGAGAAGATGCCCGGGTCGAACACGCCGATGATGTCCCCGGCGTAGGCCTCCTCGATGATCTCCCGTTCTGCCGCCATCAGCTGCTGGGGGCGGGAAAGACGAATCTTCTTCCCGCCCTGGAGGTGGTAGACCTCCTTATCCGCATCAAAACGGCCGGACACCACCCGCATAAAGGCGATGCGGTCCCGGTGGGCCTTGTTCATGTTGGCCTGGATCTTGAAGACAAAGGCGGAGAAATCGTCATCAAAGGAGTCGATGATATCCTCTCCCGCCTTCCGGGGCAGGGGAGGCGTGGTCATACGGAGAAATTCCTCCAGAAAGGGCTCCACGCCGAAGTTGGTGAGGGCGGAGCCGAAGAACACCGGGGACAGCCTCCCGTGGCGCACCCGGTCCATGTCGAAGTCGCAGGAGGCCCCGTCCAGCAGCTCGATCTCGTCGGTGAGCTGGTCCTTTTTGGCCTGGCCGATGAGCCCGGCCAGAGCCGGGTCGTCCAGCTCGATCTGGGTGGCAGTGGCGGCCCTGGCGTTGGTGTTGGAGGTGAAATGGATGATCTGGCGGTTCTGGCGGTCGTAGACGCCCTGGAACTCCTTGCCGCAGCCGATGGGCCAGTTCATGGCGTAGGTGTCGATGCCCAGCTCCTTTTCCAGCTCCTCGCACAGCTCAAAGGGGTCCCGGGCCTCCCGGTCCATCTTATTGATGAAGGTGAAGATGGGGATGTCCCGCATGGCGCACACCCTGAACAGCTTCCGGGTCTGGGCCTCCACGCCCTTGGCCGCGTCGATGACCATGACGGCGGAGTCGGCGGCCATCAGGGTGCGGTAGGTGTCCTCAGAAAAGTCCTGGTGTCCCGGGGTGTCCAGGATGTTGATGCAGAAGCCTTCATACTGGAACTGCATCACCGAGGAGGTCACCGAGATGCCGCGCTGCTTCTCGATCTCCATCCAGTCGGAGGTGGCCGCCCGGGTGTTCTTCTTGCCCTTCACCTGGCCGGCCTGGGCGATGGCCCCGCCGTAGAGCAGGAACTTCTCCGTCAGTGTGGTCTTGCCCGCATCGGGATGGGAGATGATGGCAAAGGTCCTTCTGCGCTTGATTTCAGATTCATATTGAGACATGAGCTTCACTCCTGAGTCAGTGGGATGGGGGGCAGGCGGCGCTCAGCCCTGCTGCTCCTTCTGCCGCTCCAAATACTCGTCATAGGTCAGCTTCCGGTCGATGAGCCTGCCGTCCTCAGTGAAGTCGAAGACGCGGTTGCACACCGTCTGGATGAGCTGGTGATCGTGGGAGGAGACCAGCACATTGCACTTGACCGCCTCCAGGCCGTTGTTCAGGGCGGCGATGGACTCCAGATCCAGGTGGTTGGTGGGCTGGTCCAGCATGAGCACGTTGGCCCCGGACAGCATCATCCGGGAGAGCATGCACCGCACCTTCTCACCGCCGGAGAGGACCTTCACGGGCTTATACACCTCGTCGCCGGAGAAGAGCATCCGGCCCAGGAAGCCCCGGAGATACTGCTCCTGGGGATCAGGGGAGAACTGGCGCAGCCACTGTACCAGATTGTCGTCGCAGTCCTTGAAATATTCGGTGTTGTCCTTGGGGAAGTAGGAGAAGGTGGCGGTCTGCCCCCACTTCACAGTGCCCTCGTCGGGCTCCATCTCGCCGGCGAGGATCTTGAACAGGGCGGTGTGAGCGTTCTCATTGTCGCCCACAAAGGCGATCTTGTCCCCGTGCTCCACAATGAAGGAGACCTTGTCCAGCACCTTCACCCCGTCGATGGTCTTGGATACATCGGTGACAAAGAGGATGTCCTTGCCCACCTCCCGGTCGGGGGAAAAGCCCACCCAGGGGTAGCGGCGGGAGGAGGCAGGCATCTCCTCCACGGTGAGCTTGTCCAGCAGCTTGCGCCGGGCAGTGGCCTGCTTGCTCTTGGACTTGTTGGCGGAGAAGCGGGAGATGAAGTCCTGGAGCTCCTTGATCTTCTCCTCGTTCTTCTTGTTCTGATTCTTGATGAGCTGCTGCACCAGCTGAGAGGACCCATACCAGAAGTCGTAGTTGCCCACGTACATCTTGATCTTGTTGTAGTCGATATCCACGATGTGGGTGCAGATGGTATTGAGGAAATGGCGGTCGTGGCTGACCACGATGACGGTGCCCTCAAAGTCCAGCAGGAAGTCCTCCAGCCAGTTGATGGCGTCGATGTCCAGGTTGTTGGTGGGCTCGTCCATCATCAGAATGTCCGGATTGCCGAACAGGGCCTGGGCCAGCAGCACTTTCACCTTCAAACGGGCATCCAGGGTGGCCATGTCGCTGGTGTGATACTCCGTGCCGATGCCCAGCCCCTGGAGAATGCGGCTGGCGTCACTCTCCGCCTCCCAGCCGCCCAGTTCGGCGTACTCCTCCTCCAGCTCACAGGCCCGCATTCCGTCCTCGTCGGTCATCTCCTCCTTGGCGTAGATGGCCTCTTTCTCCCTGCCCACCTCATACAGGCGCTGGTTGCCCATGATGACGGTGTCCATGACGTTGTAGGCATCATAGGCGTTCTGGTCCTGCTTCAGTACCGACATGCGCACGTTGGGCAGGATGGACACGGTGCCGCTGGTGGATTCCAGGTCCCCGGACAGGATCTTCAAAAAGGTGGACTTGCCAGCCCCGTTGGCGCCGATGATGCCGTAGCAGTTGCCCCGGGTGAATTGCAGGTCCACGTGAGAAAACAGGGGCTGTCCGCCGTACTGCAGCCCCAGATCGGTGACGGTGATCATAGTCGTCTCGCTCCTTACACTCCATGGTAAAAACAGTTTGCGTCCGCTCAGTGCACAAAGGGCGGCACGCCCGCGGTCTGCCCGCCCCGAAACGCCGTGCGGTCCTCTGCACACTGAGGTTACTATCTTATCACAAACAGGAGGAAAAGGATAGAGTATTTTCCGGAAAATTGGGGGCATTTTTTCGTTTACAGCTGTTTTTTTGACCAACAGGACAGCGGAAAGGGAGAAAAAGCGCCCCAGGACTCTCCACTGGGAGATCTCGGGGCGCGGAGGGGGAGTCAGTGCCGTGCGGGCCTCTCCGGCGGACGGGAGGCCAGGCGCAGGGCTCGGCGGAGCTCTGAGGCTCGGGCTGGGGAGAAGGCGGGGGCTCCGCCGCCGAAGTAGAGCTGGTCCAGACAGCGGGCCAGCTCCCCCAGCTTGGGCACAGCCGGGCAGCTCCGCCGCCGCCCGGTCCAGGAAGGCGCGGCAGGTCTCCCCCGGCCGGCGGCCCCTGCGGCGGCGCTTCAGGCGGCGGTCCAGCCACACCAGCACGCCGGCGGGGGTATTCCGCCGGGCCAGGTAGGTGAGCTGGAAGCGGACGCGGTCCGCCAGCCGGGACCACAGCATTGCCAGGGTGTCCCGTGGGCTGCGGCGGTCCACGACGCGGCCCCTGCGGACCGGAGGGTGGGACCGGGTGCGGCTTCCGCCTCGGCGGAGGGCCCAAAGGATCGCGCCGACGCCGGCCAGCAGGACCAGGCCGGCCAGCACATAGAGGACCGCATCGCTGCTCTGGACGGCCTCGCCGGCCGGGCCGCCTGCGGCGGAGATGGGATCGGGCAGGTTTAGGGAGCCGGTCTCCGGGGCAGAGAAGAGGGAGAAGAGCCAGCGGAAGAACCGGTCCAGAAGGGCCAGCGCCCCAGAGGCCAGCTCACGCAGCCAGCCGGTGAGGGCGGTGAGGGCCTGGGCGGCGGTGCCGGTGAACAGCAGCACGCACAGGGCTGCGCCCCCGCCCAGGGCGGCCAGCAGCAGGAGAAGGAGCAGACGCCCCCGGAGGGAGCCGGCGGCCTGTCCGCCGGGGCGGCTGTTGGAGGCTCTCTGTCCGGCCAGGGCTGCCAGGGCCAGCAGAGTGCCGGCGGCGGGGGCCAGGGCTGTGTCCAGGGGGAGGACACCGGCGGCGGTGCACAGGGCGGCGGCCAGCAGGACCAGGGAGGCGGTCTCGAAGGAGACCATCAGCTGCTCCGCGGGCGTGGGGCGGATCAGCAGCTCATAGCAGCGGAAGTAGGAGAAGCCCCACATGGCAAGCAGGCACAGCCAGGACAGCAGGGAGGGATAGCGCACCCCCCACAGCCAGACGACGGCCCCCTGGAGGGCCAGAGCGGCCAGCGCCAGAAGCAGGACGGAGCGCTGGGTCCGGGGGCGCCGGAGAAACAGGGCCAGACCCCCACAGGTCAGGGAGAGGCAGACGCACCAGATGAGCAGGCCGGCCGGATCAGACCGGCCGGTCTGACGGAAGGCGAAGATGGAGAACAGGGTGTGCAGGGCAGTCACATTGGACAGCAGGCCGGCCAAATCGACAAGGCGGGAACGGCTCTGGTTCACGGGCGGCTCCCCCCTTTCCGCAGGGAGTCCAAGGAGAGGGACCGGAACCCGGCCCGGGCGGGGACCTCCCAGTCCTGGGCGCACAGCACCCACAGCTGCCCTGGGTCCAGCCGCTCCATCAGGGCGGCGGGGAGGCGGCTGCCGGAGCAGGTGATCAGATAGGCGGTGCCGGACTGGGGGGCCGCGTCGGCGGCGAAGCGGGAGGGGAGAAAGGCCGGCCCCTGGGGGGAGCGACTCTCCTCTGGGACCCGCTGGGCCAGGCAGCGGTAGCCCGCCAGATAGAAGAGCAGGTCGTCCCCGCCGCCCTCCCCGGAGGAGACGGTCATGGGACCGAAGAGGCGGGAGTGGGGGAGGGAGAGGGAGCAGTCCACCCCTGCGCCAGACAGGCCGGAAAGGACGGAGGCCAGTACCTCCAGGGCCCCCTCCAGCTCCCTCCAGTCCTGGGAGAGACCGCAGAAGGACTCCCCATCCAGCAGAAAGCGCAGCCCTCTGGGCTGGATGGTCTGGTACAGGTTCACCGGCGTGCCCTGCTCCCGGGCGGCCATGCGCCAGTTGATATGCTTCCAGCTGTCTCCGGGCTGGTACTCCCGGCAGCCCCGGAGCACGGTGTTGTCCTCCATCCACCCCTGACAGCCGGCGGCGCAGTCCCACTGGGGGCGGAGAAAGAGGGAGAGGTCCACCTCCACCGGCCGGGGATAGACGGCGATGGCGGGGATCTGCCCGGCGGGGAGGGGCTGTTCCCCCTGGACCAGCCCGAAGCCGTCCCCGGAGCGGGCCACCAGTCGGTGGACCCGGTACAGTCCCCGCCGCTGGGCAGTCCAGGTGCTCTCAACCTGGATGGTCTGCCAGCTCCCCACAAAGGAGAAGGACTGGCGCAGGGCGGGGACCGGGGCGCCCCCTTCCTGATCCGGGGCGGGCTGCAGATAGGACTCAAAGGCATCGTCGGGGGTGAGGCACCCCTCCTCCGGGGCGTTTTGGGACAGCTCCAGCCAGATCAGCGGCAGAGCCTTCCCGTTCTCCAGATGGTAGATGAGCTGGGTCTGCTGCCCGGGAAAGAGCCGGGGGCGGGGGCACTCCACCTGGATGGAGACGCCGCGTATGGCTCTGCTCCCCCACCACCGGGCGGCCAGCCCCAGCAGGAGGAAGAACAGGCATACCCCCGCCACCCCGCCGCTGCCCAGGCGCAGGGCCAGCAGGACCCCGGCCCCGAACAGCACCAGGGCAGGGGAAGAGATCAGCAGGCTGGAGCCCCGGCCGAACAGGGCCTTACGCTCCATGGAACTCATCTCCCGCCGCCGGGGGGACGGGGAGCTGGGCGGCGATCTGGTCCAGCACCCCGTCAGCGGTGACACCGGAGAGCCGGGCCTCGTTGGTGAGCAGCAGCCGGTGGGCCAGCACGGGGTGGATCAGGGCCTGGATGTCGTCCGGGGTAACGAAGGAGCGGCCCGCCATGGCGGCCCAGGCCCGGGCGGCCCGGAACAGGGCCCGGGAGGCCCGGGGGCTGGCCCCCATCCGGACCATGGGGTGGCTGCGGGTGGCTCCCACCAGGGCCACCAGGTAGTCGGCCACCTCCGGGGACACCCGGATCTGGGAGAGGGAGTCCTGGGCGGACACCAGCTCCTCCGGGGAGGTGACAGTCTCCAGACCGTCCAGCGGGATGCTGTCTCCCAGGGAGAAGAGCATCCGCCGCTCCTCCTCAGGGGCGGGGTAGCCCATGGAGAGGCGGATGAGAAAGCGGTCCATCTGGGCGGCGGGGAGGCGGAAGGTGCTCTCCGACTCCACCGGGTTCTGGGTGGCCATCACCACAAAGGGGGTGGGGAGGGGAAGGGTCTCGCCGTCGATGGTGACCTGCCGCTCTTCCATGGCCTCCAGCAGGGCGGACTGAGTGCGGGGGACCGCCCGGTTGATCTCGTCGGCCAGCAGCAGATTGGTGAACACGGGGCCGGGCAGGCGGCGGAACTCCCCCCGGTTCCGATCGTAGATGTTCATGCCCAGGATGTCGGCGGGCAGCAGGTCGGGGACGAACTGGATGCGCTTGGATCGGCAGCCGGACACGGCGGCCAGGGTCTTGATCAGGGTGGTCTTGCCTACGCCGGGCAGGTCCTCCAGAAGCACGTGGCCCTGGGAGAGCAGTGCCATGACAATCAGGCGGATCTGCGTCTCCTTGCCGTAGATGATCTTGGCGGTTTCCGCAGTCAGGCGGTCTGCCAGCTGAGCGATATCCATAGGGAGCTCCTCCTTGTGCCGGCTCTCGCCGGTTTTACAGATAAGCTCCATTTTACCACGATTTTTTGGGAATTCTATCCCCAATTTGTAAAGAAGTGCCCGACCCCGCCCCGAAGGGCTGGGCGGACAGTGCCCGGGCCTTCCGGAGCCGGAAGAGCGCCCGCATGGCGGTGCGCCGCTTTCTGAAATATCTGCCCTGTCAGGGGGCGGGAGCCATCCTCAGCAAGCCGGACGGGGACGGCTGGCGAAGTTCCCCGGAGGGGCAGACAGCAGAGCGGGGCGCTCCCGAAGGAGCTCTTCGGCCCGCCGGTGAGCCAACCGCTTTTCAGCGTGGATTCCACCTTCAGGATC